>DASVGR010000030.1:0-14270 GCA_036379395.1 Rhodanobacteraceae bacterium
TGACCGATCACGGTGCCGGCGCGTTGTCGTTGCTGGCGGTGCGCGGCACGCCGAAGTATCTGTTCAACGTGCATCTGGACACGGTGCCGGCGGCGCCGGCGTGGAGCCGCAATCCGCATGATTTGCTGGTGACGGACGATCGCGCCATCGGCCTGGGGGCGTGCGACATCAAGGGTGCGGCGGCGGCGTTGCTGGCAGTGGCGCGGGTTGCCGACGGGCCGCTGGCGCTGTTGTTCACGTCCGACGAGGAAGCCAACGACACGCGTTGCGTGAAGGCGTTTTTGCAAGCGCATCCGGCTGCTGCCGATGACGCGTTCAAGGCCGTCATCGTGGCCGAGCCGACGCGCGGGCGCGCGGTGCTGGCGCATCGCGGCATCCAGTCGGTGGCGATGCGTTTTGCCGGCAAGGCCGGGCATGCGTCCAAGGCGCAGCAGCCGGGCGACAGCGCGTTGCATCAGGCGGTGCGCTGGGGCGACGCGGCGCTCGATTTCGTCGCCAGCCACGATGCGTCCGAGTTTGGCGGGCTGACCGGGCTGCGCTTCAACATCGGCCGCATCGAGGGCGGCATCAAGGCCAACGTCATCGCGCCCGAGGCCGAGCTGAAGTTCAACATGCGGCCGCTGCCGAACATGGGCGCGGACGATTTGCTGGCGAGGTTCCAGTCGCTGGCGGTGGTGCCGCCGGCCGCGTTCGCCGAAACCTTTCGCGGGCCGTCATTGCCGTCGGGTGATCCGGCGCGCGCGCACCAGCGCCGGCAGGCGGCGGAAGACCTGGCGCGTTCGCTTGCCTTTCCCATCGGCCCGGCCGTGGATTTCTGGACCGAGTCGGCGCTGTTTTCGGCCGCCGGCTACACCAGTTTCGTCTATGGTCCCGGCGACATCGCACAGGCCCACGCGGCCGACGAATGGGTCGCGCTGGACCAGCTTGACGCGTATGTGCAAACCCTGCATGGAATCGTGAATCGTGGAATCGCCTAAGTACAACACGCGTCGCACCATCGTGCGGCTGCTGTCCTCGATGGGCAGCGCCAAGGAAATCCAGCAATACCTGAAACGGTTTTCGTCGCTGGATGCCAAGCGCTTTGCCGTGGTCAAGGTTGGCGGCGCGGTGTTGCGCGACGAGCTGGCCGATCTGGCTTCGTCGCTGACATTTTTGCAGCAGGTGGGCCTGACGCCCATCGTGCTGCACGGCGCCGGTCCGCAGCTGGACGCCGAGCTGGCCGACGCCGGCATCGAGAAGGAAACCATCGGCGGCCTGCGCGTCACCTCGCCCAAGGCCATGGGCATCGTGCGGCGCGTGTTTCTGGAGCAGAACCTCAAGCTGGTCGAGGCCTTGCAGCACATGGACACGCGCGCCACAGCGGTGCCGTCGGGCGTGTTCATGGCCGGGTTCCTGGATCGCGACGTGTACGGCATGGTCGGGCAGGTGACGGGCATCAACCTGGCCGCCATCGACGCCAGCTTGCGCGCCAATTCCATCCCCGTGATCGCCAGCGTCGGCGAGACTGACGAGGGCCAGATCCTCAACGTCAACGCCGACATCGCGGCCAACGAGCTGGTGCGCGCGCTGCGTCCGTACAAGATCGTGTTTTTGACCGGTACCGGCGGGCTGCTGGACGGCGGCGGCAAGGTGATCGACTCGATCAACCTGTCGACCGAATACGACCACCTCATGGCCCAATCGTGGATCACCGGCGGCATGCGCCTGAAGCTGGAGCAGATCGCGAACCTGCTGGCCGATTTGCCGCTCACCTCGTCGGTGTCGATCACGCGACCATCGGAGCTGGCCAAGGAACTGTTCACGCACAAGGGCTCGGGCACGCTGGTGCGGCGCGGCGAAAAAGTGCTGCGGTTCGACTCGTGGGACGGCATCGACACGGCGCGCATGCGCGAGCTGGTCGAGTCGAGTTTCGGCCGCCAGCTGGTGCCCGACTATTTCGACATCACCGTGCCGTACCGCGTCTACGTGAGCGAAAACTACCGCGCCGCGATGATCCTCACCGAACAGGGCGGCCTGCCGTACCTGGACAAGTTCGCGGTGCTGGACGACGCGCAGGGCGAAGGCCTGGGGCGCGCCGTGTGGCAGGTGATGCGTGAAGAAAATCCCACGCTTTTCTGGCGTTCACGACACAACAACCAGGTCAATATTTTCTACTACGCGCAGTCCGACGGTTGCCTCAAGCAGCCGCGCTGGAAGGTGTTCTGGTATGGCCTGGACGGCAATTTCGACACCATCGCGCGCTGTGTGCATTACTGCGAAGAACACACTCCCACGTTGATCGGATGAAGCCATGAGCGACTTTCTTTCACCCGTCACCCTGACTGGCCGGCACGTCACGCTGGAACCGCTGTCGGCCGACCACGCGGATGCGCTGGCGAGGGCCTGCGCCGACGGCCAATTGTGGGAGCTGTGGTACACCGCGGTGCCGCGCGCCGAGGCCATGGCTGCATACATTGACACGGCGCTGGCCATGCAGGCCGAAGGCACGGCATTGCCGTTCGCGGTACGTGCGACGGCGACCGGTGACATCGTCGGCTGCACGCGCTACCTGCATGTCGATGCCGCCAATCGTCGCGTCGAGATCGGCGCCACCTGGTATGCGCAGTCGGTGCAGCGCACCGGCGTCAACACCGAATGCAAGGCGCTGCTGCTGCAACATGCCTTCGAAGTGCTTGGCTGCATTCGCGTGGAACTGCGCACGCACTGGATGAACCAGACCAGCCGCGCCGCCATCGCACGGCTGGGCGCCAAACAGGAAGCCGTGCTGCGCAACGATCGCATTCTTGCCGATGGCAGCTGGCGCGATACCGTGGTGTTTTCCATCATTCAATCGGAATGGCCGGCCGTGAAGCGGCATCTGGCCTTCAAGCTGCAACGGAACGAAAAATCATGAGCGACAAGAAAACCGTCGGCATCGTCGGCGCACGCGGCTACACCGGCACCGAACTGATCCGCCTGATCAGCCGCCATCCCGCGCTGGAACTGGCTTTTGTGTCCTCGCGCGAATTGGACGGCCAAAAGGTGGCCGCGCACAACGATGCCTATGCCGGCGAACTGGCTTACGAGGCGCTGGATGCTGCGGCGGTGGCGGCCAAGCGTGCCGACATCGTCATTCTGGCCTTGCCCAACGGCAAGTCGGCGGCGTTTGTCGAAGCGCTGGAAGCGGCCAATCCGGACGGCATCATCATCGACATTTCGGCCGACCACCGTTTCGATCCGGACTGGTACTACGGCCTGCCGGAGCTGACGCGCGAAGCCTGGCGCGGGCAAAAGCACGTGAGCAATCCAGGCTGCTATGCCACCGCGATGGAGCTGGCGATCACGCCGCTGAAAGACCTTCTGGCCGCGCCGCCGGTGTGTTTTGGCGTGTCGGGCTATTCCGGCGCCGGTACCACGCCGTCGGACAAGAACAACCCCGCAACGCTGCACGACAACCTCATCCCGTACGCGCTGACCGGCCACGGCCACGAGCGCGAGGTGAGTTATCAGCTGGGTTTGCCGGTCGAATTCATGCCGCACGTGGCGCCGCATTTTCGCGGCCTGACCGTCACGACCAATTTGTATTTGTCGCACCCGCTCACGCGTGATGAAGTATTGCGCAGGTTCCACGCGGCCTATGACGACGAGCCGCTGGTGGTGGTGCAGGACGATGCGCCGTGGGTCAGCAAGGCGGCCGAACACCATTATGCGGCAGTCGGCGGATTCACTTTGTCGACCGACGGCAAGCGCGTGGTCATCGTGTCCACGCTCGACAACCTGCTCAAGGGCGCGGCCACGCAGGCCATGCAAAACCTCAACCGGTTGCTGGGCCTGGACGAGTTGACCGCCATTCCGCGCGATGCGCCGGGCCAACAGGAGAACGCAGCATGAGCCAGCCGTTGTGGCAGAAAAAAGGCATCCGGATCGACCCGGCCATCATGGCGTTCATGGCTGGCGACGATGTGGTGCTGGACCGCGAATTCATCCTGTACGACATCACCGCCAGCAAGGCGCATGTCGAAGGCTTGCAGCACATCGGCGTGGTCAGCGCGGACGAATGCACCGCGCTGCTGCGCGAGCTGGATGCGCTGGCCACCGATTACGAGAACGGCGATTTCGTGCTCGACGAGCGTTTTGAAGATTGCCACAGTGCCATCGAGGCGCGCCTGACCGAACGCCTGGGCGACACCGGTCGGCGCGTGCACACCGGGCGTTCGCGCAACGACCAGGTGCTGGTGGCCACGCGCTTGTGGCTGAAGGACCAGCTGGCCGCACTGGCCAATCATTGCCACGCCGTGGCCGAGGCATGCCTTGAGCGCGCCGCGCGCGAATCGCTGCCGATGCCGGGCTACACGCACCTGCAGCGCGCGGTGCCGTCGTCGACCGCGATGTGGTTTGCCGGCTTTGCCGAGGGCTTCATCGACAACGCGCTGCGCGCGCGGCAGACGCTGGACTGGGTCGATGCCAACCCGCTCGGCACGGCCGCGGGCTACGGCGTCAACCTGCCGCTGGACCGCGCCTACACGACGCGGGCGCTGGGGTTCGATCGCATGCAGGTCAGTCCGATCTACGCGCAGTTGTCGCGCGGCAAATTCGAACTGGCCGCGCTGGATGCGCTGGCTTCGGCGTTGCTGGATCTGCGCCGTCTGGCGTGGGATTTGTCGCTGTTCACCACTGGCGAATTCGACTTCGTGCGGCTGCCGGCGCAGTACATCACCGGCAGTTCCATCATGCCCAACAAGCGCAATCCGGACGTGGTCGAGCTGCTGCGCGCCAGCTACGCCAGCGTGGCGGCGGCGCGCACCGAAATTGAGCAACTGCTGTCGTTGCCGTCCGGTTACCAGCGCGATCTGCAGATGACCAAGGGCGCCATCTGGCACGGTTTCCATCGCGGTCTGGCGGCGCTGGCGTTGTTGCCGGATCTGCTGGCGCGGCTGGAATGGAACGCGGATGCCATGCGTGCTGCGATCGAGCCGGCGATGTATGCCACCGACGTGGCCGTCGAGCACACGGCCGCTGGTGTGCCGTTCCGCGAAGCCTATCGTGCCGCAGCCGAGGCGATCGGTTCGGTTGGCGCCGGGCGCACGCCCGAACGCAGCCTGGCCGAGCGCACCTCGCCGGGTGGCGACGGTGCGCTGGGGCTTGAAATTTTGCGTGCCCGCCTCAAGGCCTGTGAGGACATTCGCTCGCGATCAACAGGAGCTGCATGACCGCAATACGTACATTTCGGGAACAACCCCTCCCGCGTTGGCATCGCGCCGTGCTCAAGGTGGGGTCCAGTTTGCTGGCCGGCGAGGACGGCGGGCTGAGCACGCAAAACGTGCTGGGATTGGCCCAGTTCATCGCCGCCAGTCATGCCGAAGGCCGCCAGATCGTGCTGGTGTCTTCGGGAGCTGTCAGCGCCGGACGCATGCTGCTGGCCCACCGCGGCGAGGGCCACAACACCCACGCCGCGCGTCAGGCCATGGCGGCGTTGGGGCAAACGCAAACCATTGCCCTGTGGCAACGCCTGTTTGACCGGCCGCTGGCGCAAGTGCTGCTGACACACGACGACATGCGTGACCGCCGCCGCTATCTGAATGCGCGCACCACGCTGCTTGAATTGCTGCAACACACCATTTTGCCGGTCGTCAACGAAAACGACACCGTGGCTGTGGACGAACTGACCCTTGGCGACAACGACAACCTGGCCGCCATCGTCGCTGCCCTGGTCGATGCCGACTTGCTGCTGATCGCCACCGACATCAACGGACTGTACTCGGCCAACCCGCGCATCGATCCCGAGGCGGAACCCATTGACGAGGTGATCGAGCTGACGCCGCAGGTGATGGCCATGGCCGGTGCTGCCGGCAGTGCCCATGGCACCGGTGGCATGCGTACCAAGCTGGAAGCGGCGCAAAAAGCCGCAGCGGCGGGCATTGACACGGTCTTGTTCAACGGTCGCAATGCCGATGTGGCGCGCCTGCTCAGCCATGGCAAGGTGCGTGGCACGCGTTTGCGCGCCACGCAAAACAAATTGCACGCACGCAAGTACTGGCTGCGCCACATGCCGGCAGTGCCGGGCGCGATTCTGGTCGATGCCGGTGCGGCACGCGCCTTGTGCGCCGGTGGCGCCTCGTTGTTGCCGACCGGAGTGACCGGTGCCGAGGGCGAATTCCAGCGTGGCGACATGGTGGAGATCGTCACCGCCAAGGAGCACAAATGCGTCGCCCGCGGCATCACCCAATACGGTGCTGCCGAGTTGAACCTCATTCACGGTCGTCACACCAGCGAAATCGAAGATCGCCTGGGCTACAGCTATGGCGACGTGGTCGTGCACCGCGATGATCTGGCCACCGTGGCCGCGCCTTCCGACCCCGCCGATACCCACGCAGGAGCACCGACGCATGACTGATGCCATCCGCGAACAAGCCTTGCAATGCCGCTCGGCTTCCGCCGCGATCGCCGAGCTGGACACGGCCGCCAAGAACGCGTTGCTGATGTCCATGGCCGATGCGCTGGAGGCTGATGCCAAAACTGTGCTGGCGGCCAACGCCGAAGACCTTGCCGTCGCGCGCGACAAGGGTGTCGGCGCAGCCATGCTGGATCGGCTGGCGCTTGATCCGGCGCGTCTGAAGGGCATTGCCGACGCGTTGCGTTTTGTCGCCGGCCTGCCCGATCCGGTACGTGCGATCACACGCCGCGAAACCTCGCCCAAGGGCTTCGTCATCGAACGCGAGCGCATTCCGCTGGGCGTCATCGCGATGATTTACGAGGCGCGCCCGAACGTCACCGCCGACGCGGCCGCGTTGTGCCTCAAGGCCGGCAACAGCGTCATTTTGCGCGGCGGCTCCAACGCCGTGCGCTCCAACCGCGCCATTGCCGCGTGCCTGCACAAGGCGTTGCGCGAGGCGGGGCTGCCGGAGCAGGCCGTGGTGCTGCTGGACGACTTGCGCCGCGAATCCATCCTGGAATTGATCCAGCTGTCCGACGTGGTCGACCTGGTCATTCCGCGTGGCGGCGAAGGCCTGATCCGCTTCGTCACCGACAACGCGCGCGTGCCCGTCATCAAGCATTACAAGGGCGTGTGCCACTTGTATGTGGACAAGGCGGCGGATCTGGCCAAGGCCGTGGATCTGGCCATCGACGGCAAGTGCGCGCGCCCGGCGGCGTGCAATTCCATCGAGAACCTGCTGGTGCATGCCGACGTGGCGAAGGCGTTCTTGCCGCGCGTGGCCGAGGCATTGCGCGCGCGCGGCGTGGAGCTGGTTGGCGACGAGCGCACCCGCACCATCGTGCCGGACATGGGCGTGGCCACCGACGAGGATTACGCCACCGAGTACCTGGCGTTGAAGCTTGCCGTGCACGTGGTCGACGATGTCGATGCGGCCATCGCGCACATCCGCCAGTTCGGTTCGGACCACACCGAAGTGATCGTCACCGAGGACGTCCAGACGGCCAAACGTTTCGTGCACCAGTTGCGCTCGGCGGTGGTCATGGTCAACGCCTCGTCGCGTTTCAGCGACGGCGGCGAGCTGGGACTGGGTGCCGAAATCGGCATTTCCACCACGCGCCTGCACGCGTACGGTCCGATGGGGCTGGAAGCGCTGACCATCGAGCGCTTCGTGCTGCACGGGCATGGCGAAGTGCGTGCGCCCGTGTAGGTGACCTCGAAAGTCGCCTGGAGCATCGGGTCTGGCCAAAAACCTCTTGTGGGAGCCCGCCCGCGGGCGAAAGGATCTGGCCTCGGGCCAGCATCTGGCTATCGCGCGCAGGCGCGCTCCTACACCGCAAAATGCCGCCATGTTCTGTAGGAGCCCGCCTGCGGGCGAAAGATGCTTGCCTTGGACGGGTCTTTCAGCCGCCTTGGCGCAGGCGCAGAAAATCGGTGCTGCCGACGAAACGCACCGAATCCAGGCGCAATCGCGCGCGTGGCAGGACGTCCTCGAACGCGGCCAGTTCGTCGGCGACGGCCTGGATGTCGTTGTCGTGCACGGCCTGGTTGATGGCCTGCAGTGCCGTCAGGCGCGCCAGTTCGGCATCCAGTTGCGCGTGCGCGGCGGCCAGGGCCTTGTCGCGCAGCTTGGCCGCTTGCGTGTCGGCGGCCTGTTCGGCCGCTTCCAGCAGCGGCGGCACCAGCTTGGCAAGCACCTTGCGGAAACGTTCCACATCGAAGCGGCGCTCGTTGGCGCGTTTGACGGCGCTGGCCGAGGGAGCGAAGCCGGGGCGCACGGTCAGGCGGCTGTCGACAGTGACGGTGATGGGCGTGGGCGGCATGAATCGGGCCGCATCGAGTTTCTGGTCGGCCACGCATTCGAGCACGAACACGGCCTGCAGCAGGGCGCTGCGCGCGGGCAGCGCCTCGTCGATCATGAAGGCCGCGTTGCCGGTTTCCGACGACAGCAGCAGGTCGATGGCGCCGGCGATCATCGGATGGTCCAGCCGCAGCAGCGGCAGGTCTTCGCGGGCCAGCGCCACGGCACGTGCGAACGTGGCTTGGCGCGGGCCGTCGCCGAGGCCAGGGAAGGCGTCGGTGGACAGGTATTCCGGATCAAGCAGCAGGACGTCGTCGCCTTGCTCGTCGATGGTCACGCCGAAGCTGTCGAGCAGGCGCACGACAAAATCGTGCGCGGGGTGGTCGGCGTCGGCCTGGGCCAGCGCCGGGGCCAGCTTGTCGGCGGCCGGCTCGCGGCTGGCGGCCAGTTCCAGCAGGCGGTCGCGGCCCACTTCGAGCTCGGCGGCCAGCGCTTCGTGCGTGGCATGGGTTTCGGCGATCAGCGCATCCAGCACCTGGTCGCGCTCGTTGTTGCCGCGTGCGTGTTCGTCGGCCAATTCGGACAGCAAGGCACCAAAGCGGCGCAGCAGCTCGCGGCCGTCGGCCGGGCTGTGGCGGAACGCGTCGATGCCTTCGTCGAACCAGCGCGCCAGCACGTGCTGCGCGCTGCCGGCGACGATGGGCAGGTGGATGGCGATGGCGTGGGTCTGGCCGATGCGGTCCAGGCGGCCGATGCGCTGCTCCAGCAGGTCGGGATCAAGCGGCAGGTCCCACAGCACCAGATGGTGCGCGAACTGGAAATTGCGGCCTTCCGAGCCGATTTCGGAGCACAGCAGCACGCGCGCGCCATCGGCCTGCGCGAACCACGCCGCGTTGCGGTCGCGTTGCAGCATGCCCAGGCCTTCGTGGAAACGCGCCACGGCGACGCCGGACTTGGCGCGCAGCGCTTCCTCGATGGCCAGCACCTTGGCTTGCGTGCGGCAGATCAGCAGGAACTTGTCGTCAGGATGCACGGCCAGCAGGTCGAGCAAGGTGTCGATGCGCGGATCGGCCGTGTAGTCGTGCGTCGGTTCGGCCACGTCCGGATGCATGTCGGCGTGCGCCTCGGCGGCCAGCGCCTGGCGCGCGGCATCGTCCAGCGCGTCGGTGTCGATCAGGTGCCACTGCGGCTCGCGCTGCGGAAAGCCGCCGACGCTGGCGCGACGGTTGCGGAACATCACGCGGCCGGTGCCGTGGCGGTCGATGAGGGCGTTGAGCAGGGCATCGGACGGGCCGTCCACGCGCGCGAGCAGGTCGGCGTCGTGCGGAAAATGCCGGGCCAGGATGGTGCGCTGGTCGGCGTCGAGCTTCTTGCCGCCGGCCAGCGTGTCGGCCAGGCGTGACAGTTCGACGAAGCCTTCGGCCTCGGCGAGGTACGCGTCCAGGTCGTTGTAGCGCGCCGGATCGAGCAGGCGCAGGCGGGCGAAATGCGCGCGCCGGCCCAGTTGCTCGGGCGTGGCCGTGACCAGCAGCACGCCGGGCGTGACGGCGGCCAGGCGCTCGACCAGCCGATAGCGCGGGCTGGTCGCTTCCGGCGTCCATTCCAGATGGTGCGCCTCGTCCACGACCAGCAGGTCCCAGCCGGCGTCAGCCAGCTGTTCGACGCGCTTGTCGTTGGCGTCGAACAGGCTTTGCCCGGCGATGACGAGTTGCTCGTCCTCGAACGGATTGCCGCCCGCGTCGGACTGTTCGATGGCGGCGCAGCGCTCCTCGTCGAAAATGGCGAACGCCAGATTGAAACGACGCAGCAGCTCAATGAACCACTGGTTGACCAGCGCGTCCGGCACCAGCACCAGCACGCGGTCGGCGCGGCCATGGGCCAACTGGTGGGCGATGATCATGCCCGCTTCGATGGTCTTGCCCAAGCCCACTTCGTCGGCCAGCAGCACGCGTGGCGGGCGGCGAGAGGAAGCGATGCCGGCCACGCGCAACTGGTGCGGCACCAGGTCGATGCGCGCGCTGGCCAGGCCCCAGGCGGCGGAGCGGCGCGCCTTGGCGCGCAGACGCAGCGCTTCCTGGCGCAACTCGAAGCGCGCGACCGTGTCGATGCGTCCGCCGATCAGGCGGTCGTCGGCCTGGGTGACGCTTTGTTCGTCGTCCAGCTGGCCTTCGTGCAACTCACGGCCTTCGCCGCGGTAGACCAGCAAGCCGTCGTGGATGTCCACGCGTTCGACCAGAAACGACAGGCCCTTGCCGTTGATGCGCTGGCCGGGACGGAACTCGGCGCGCGTCAGCGGCGCGGAATCCTGCGCGTAGGGGCGCAGCACGCCGGATTTGGCGAACAGCACCTGCACCTGGCGGCCGTCCACCCGCAAGATCGTGCCCAGGCCCAGTTCGGGTTCGGCGGTGGAAATCCAGCGTTGACCAGGGACAAACATGTGACGACTCGAGTTGATGAGCCGGACATTATCCTGCCTGCGCGATGCGCGTGAAAGCCCCGCTCAGGTTTCAGCCCACATGCGCAGCAGGTTGTGATAGATGCCGGTCAGGCGCAGTACCGTCGGACGCGTGGCCGCAGCGTTGCCCAGTTGGCGTACGCTGGCGTCCAGTTCGAACAGCAGGCGTCGGCGGGTGTCGTCACGGATCAGGCTTTGCACCCAGAAAAACGCGGCCAGGCGGGCGCCGCGCGTGACCGGCGCGACGCGGTGCAAACTGCTGGCGGGATACACGATGAGGTCGCCGGCGGGCAGCTTGACCTCGTGTTCGCCGTAGGTGTCGCTGACGATCAGCTCGCCGCCGTCGTAGCTGTCCGGTTCGTTGATGAACAGCGTGCAGGCAATGTCGCTGCGCAGCTGGCCGGTGGCATCGGGCAGCGCCATCACCGAGCCGTCGACGTGAAAGCCGTACTGGCCACCGTCCTGATAGCGGTTGAAGCGTGGCGGCAGGATGTGCTGCGGCAGCGTGGCGGCGTGGAACAGGCCGTTGCGGGCCAGGGCGTCGAGCACGATCTTGCCCAGCTCGTGCCGCAGCGGCGAGGTTTCCGGCAATTGCTGGTTGCGTTTGACCTGCGCGCCCTGCGGGCCGACGGTCTCGCGGCCGTCGGTCCAGTCGGCGGCTTCCAGCGCATGGCGCAGGTGTGTTACTTGCGCGCCATCAAGCACTTCGGGAACGTGCACCAGCATGGACGACTCCAGTCGGAAACCCTGCGGCGAACATACCACCGCAGGGTTTCGGGTCCGTGATCAGAAGTGGATGTTGGCCGTCAGCATCGTCGAACGCGGCGCGCCGGGCGTGTAGCGGTAGCCACTTTTGTTGATGGCGGCGACGTAATCCTTGTCGAACAGGTTGTAAATGTTCAGGCGCAGGCTGACATGGCGGTTGATGGCGTAGCCGGCCATGGCATCGGCCACCCAGTAGGCATCGGCGTATTCAGGCGTGCCCACGGCACCGTCGTGGCCGCGCTGCATCTTGCCTGAATAACGCGCGCCCACGCCGAAGGTGAAGTGGTGCGGCAATTTCCAGGTCGACCACGCGGTGAACGCGCTTTTCGGCGTGTAGGCCAGGGTGTTCGAGCCGTTGGTGGCCGGTGCCGACGAGGTCGATGAACTGCTGACGATGCCGCCATCGGCGTGGGTGTTCATGAGGGTGTAGCCGGCGGTGATCTCCCAGTGCGCCGTGATCTGGCCGACCGCGCCCAGCTCAATGCCCTGCACGCGCTCGCGGCCGATCTGGTAGTACTGCAGGTCCACCGGGTCCTGCTCGACGAGGTTGGTGACCACGGTGCGGTACAGCGCGGCGGTCAACAGCAACTGGCTGTCCAGCACGTTCCACTTGGTGCCCACTTCGATAGTGCGGGCCTTTTGCGGATTGAAGATGGGGTTGTCCGAGTTGCTGGTCGATGCGCTGTAGGCCAGGTTGTTGCCGCCCGGCGGCTCGCTGGCGGTGGCGAAATTGGCGTACACGCTGCCGTTGGCGGTCGGCTTGTAGACCAGCCCGAGCTTGTAGCTGGAAAGGTTGTCGCTCTTGTCGGCGTCCAGGCCGGGCACCGGCGTGCCGCTTGGCAGGCTGCCGCAGGCGGGACTGCTGCGGCCGCCGCAGGCCACCACGGAGTCGAAATCGGTCTTGTAGTGGTCAAAGCGTCCGCCGGCGGTAAGCAGCCAGTGCTCGCCGAAGGCCATGGTGTCGAAAACGTACACGCCGATGGTATCGGTGCGACCGTGGCTGGAGGTGCCGTTGTTGCCGACGATGAGGCCGGTGGCGGCATTCGGGTCGGGCGCGTACAGGTTGGCGGCTGTCCAGGCACTGTCGTCGAGCGCGCCCAGGCCACCGGTGGCGATCTGTTCGCGGGTCAGCTCGATGCCGGTGCTGAGGCTGTGCTGCACGGCACCGGTGGCGAAGTTGACCGTGAGGTTGGTCTGGTTGGTGAGGATGCGGTTGGTCTGGTCCTTGAAATTGGGGTTGCTGCGGGCCAGCGTCCAGGTCGACGGATCCAGCGGATTGGGTGTCAGCAGATTGGCCGCCTTGCCCATGAACGAGGTCAGCAGGTAATCCTGGTGCGTGCGGCCCCAGCGCAGGGTGTCGCGCAGCGTCGTGTCGTCGGAAAAGTCGTGGTCGACGATCAGCGTGGCCATGTCGGCCTTGACGTGGTCGTGGTCGGCGCCGGTGCCGTAGAAGTTGGACGGATCGACCTTGGCCGCGTCATTCAGGAACGGCCGGGTCGGGTCGGGCGTGGTGTAGCCCGGCAGGCCGATCGTCGGCACGCCGCCATCGGGGATGTTGTTCTGGGTGATGTGCAGGTAGTCGATGTAGACGCGGGTGGGCGTGCCCAGCCCGAACGCCAGCGACGGCGCGACGCCCCAGCGGTTGTTCTTGACGTCGTCGCGGCCCGGCACGCCGCTTTTCTGGCCCATCACGTTGAGGCGGAACGCGGCGTGCTCGCCGACCACCTGGTTCCAGTCGACCGTGCTGCGCTTCTGGTTCCAGCTGCCGTAGCCGAGCGTGGCCGACAGGTCGTCGTGCAGCAGCGGCTGCTTGCTGACCATGTTGATGGCGCCGGTGGGCGTGGTGCGGCCGAACAGGGTGCCGTCCGGACCTTTGACCACGACGACTTTTTCGGTGTCGAACACGTCGCGTGAGATTGAACCCAGGTCGCGCACGCCGTCGACGAAGATGCTGCCGGCGGCGTCGAAACCGCGCATGTAAACCTCGTCGCCGGTCGACGTGCTGCCGTTTTCGCCGAGGTAGAACGTGCCCACGCCGGGGCTGTTGCGCAGGGCTTCGGTAAGGTCGGTGGCGCCTTGCTGGTTGAACAGGTCGCTGGTGATGACGTCGAGCGTCTGCGGCGTGTCCAGCACCGGCTGGGTGAATTTGGGCGACGCCGGCTGGCCGCGGTAAGCGGGCAGTTTCTTGGCCGTGACCTTGACCGACGGCAGCGTGTCGGTCTGCATGGTGGTGGGCACGGCATCGGTGGATGGCGCGTTGCTGGCGCCGGTACCGGCCATGGCCGTGGCCGGAATGCCCAGGGCGAGGGCGGTCACGATGGAAGCGGTCAGTGATGCGCCGGCATGGGCCGTGGCGCCGCGCCGGACGGGATGTTTCCGGGCCTTGATGAAGTGCATGTGGATTCCTTGACGCGAATGAATGGGCCGAGAGCGTTGTGGCTGCTGCGCAGTGCGCGTTTCGGGGCGGCCCGAGGCGGAGATACGCATGGCTGGGCGTGGACTTTAAAACTAATGAGAATGATTCGCAACAATGGATGCACGGCTTGCTGAGATATTTGTTCAGCCCGTCCTGTTGCAGGGAGTGCGATTTCGCGTGCTTTGTCCGGGGTTTGAGCCCATCGCGCGCGGGCGCGCTCCTACAAACAAAAGCAGGTCGCGCGAGTCGGGTGGCTTCGCCAGCCCGATACACGACTCCTAAGCGTTTGTAGGAGCGCGCCCGCGCGCGATGGCCAGATGCTGATTTGAGGCCAGATCCCATCGCCCGCAGGCGGGCTCCCACAAAGGCAAGGCTCGAACCTCAAGGTCCACCTGTAGGAGCGCGCCCGCGCGCGATGGCC
>DASVGR010000031.1:0-11807 GCA_036379395.1 Rhodanobacteraceae bacterium
TTTTCCGACGCCCGGCGTAATCTCAAGGCCGAATTCGACCGCGTGGTCGCGGACGCCGACGTCACCATCATCACGCGCCGCGACGCCGAGGATGTGGTGGTGATGTCGCTGGCCGAATGGAACAGCTGGCAAGAAACCGAATACCTCCTGGCCAGCCCGGCCAATGCGCGGCATTTGCTCAAGGCCGTTGCCGATCTTGAGGCTGGCGACGTCGAGTATCACGACTTGATTGATCCGTCCGGGCCACCGCCTGCCGTGCATGAAAAGCCTGCCCGCCACGATGCCGGGCCCGCGCGCCGCACTCGTGGCAAGACCCATCGCAAGCCCAAATGACATGGCCTTGCACATCGCTTTTCATCCGGATGCGTGGGAGCAATATGTCTACTGGCAATCACAGGATCGAAAGACCCTGGAGCGAATCAATGCATTGATCCGCGATTGCCAACGCGACCCGTTCCACGGTATCGGCAAACCGGAGCCTCTGCGGCGCAGATTGACCGGGTACTGGTCACGTCGCATCGACGACACGCATCGTCTGGTTTACCGCACCGCCGGACACGAACTGCAAATCATCGCCTGCCGCTACCACTACGGCGCACGCTGAAACACCGCCGGCCGTTGGCGCAAACCGTGGCATGCGCCCACCGGGCTTGCGGGCGCGCACTCCAACGGCTGCACCGGCCATGCAATACTCCGCAGGTCCGCCCACGCCCGGAGATCGCGATGAAATCCACCCTGCCAACACTGGCCCTTGCGGCCACCTTGGGAGCCATCAGCTTGAGTGCCTGCAACTCCAATCAGCCGACGGACAAGACGCCCGCCACCAAGGCCGCGTCCGGCGCCGCAAGCGTGGCCAAAACAGCGCAACCGGCCGTGGTGTCGACCGTCGGCGATCCGTTCCACTGGCTGGAAGCCGTGCACGGCCAGCGCGCCACGGCATGGGTCGATGCGCAAAACGCGCGCACCGAAGCCACGGCGTTTGCCAGCGGCAAGACGTTCGACCACATCCGCACGCAATTGCTGGAAGTGATGAACTCCAATGCGCGCATCCCCTACGTCAGCAAGATGGGCGACTTCTACTACAACTTCTGGACCGACAAGGATCACCCGCGCGGCATCTGGCGGCGCACCACGCTCCAGTCCTACGAGACGGCCCATCCAACTTGGGAAACCGTGCTCGACATTGACGCGCTGGGCAAGGCCGACGGCCACAAGTGGGTGTTCAAGGGCGCGCAGTGCCTGAAGCCGGCCTACCAATATTGCCTGGTGTCGCTGTCGCCGCGCGGTGGCGACGCCGTGGTGGTGCGCGAGTTCGACTTGAAAACCAAGTCGTTCGTGAAAGACGGCTTCGAGCTGCCCGAATCCAAGACCGAGGTCGACTGGATCGACCAGAACCACATCTACGTCGGCACCGATTTCGGGCCCGGCTCGATGACCAAATCAAGCTACCCGCGCATCGTCAAGGAATGGACGCGCGGCACCCCGCTCAAGGACGCCGTGACGGTGTACGCGGGCAAGCCGACCGATCTTGCCGTGAGCGCGTACCACGACAACACGCCGGGCTTCGAACGCGATTTCGTCAGCGTGGCCAAGGACTTCTTCCATTCCGAAATGTTTCTGCGCAAGGACGGCAAGCTGGTCAAGGTGGACGTGCCGTCCGACGCTTCCGCCGACGTGCATCGCCAATGGCTCGTGGTCGAACCCAAATCGCCATGGACGGTCGGCGGCAAGACCTGGCCGGCCGGTTCGCTGCTGGCGATCAACTTCAACGGCTTCATGGCCGGCGAGCGCAACTTCACGGCGCTGTTCACGCCCGACGCGCACAGCGCGCTGGCGTCCTACAGCTGGACGCAGCATCACCTCATCCTCAACACCATGGTCGACGTCAAGGGCCGCATCACGGTGCTGACGCCGAAAGCCGACGGCAGCTGGTCCAGCGCCGCCCTGCCCGGCGTGCCCGACAACTCCACCGTCAACGCCAGCGCCGTCGATTCCGAGCATTCCGACGCCTACTGGCTGAGCGTGACCGGCTACCTCACGCCGTCCACGCTGGAGCTGGGCACCATCGGCAAGGGCAAAGCCAAGGTCGTCAAGCAGGAAAAAGCCTACTTCGACGCGTCCAGGTTCACCGTCAGCCAGCATTTCGCCAAATCCAAGGACGGCACCATGATCCCGTACTTCGAAGTGGCGCCGAAAGGCATGCAACTGGACGGCAAGAACCGCGTGCTCGAATACGGTTACGGCGGCTTCGGCATCTCGCTGCGCCCGCATTACTCCGGCTCCATCGGCCGCGCCTGGCTTGAGCGTGGCGGCGTGTACGTGGTGGCCAACATCCGCGGCGGCGGCGAATACGGCCCGCGCTGGCACCAGGCCGCGCTCAAGGCCAACCGCCCCAAGGCCTATCAGGACTTCGCGGCCGTGGCCGAAGACCTCATCAAGCGCGGCGTCACCTCGCCCGAGCATCTGGGCGCGCAGGGCGGCAGCAACGGCGGCCTGCTGATGGGCAACATGCTGGTCGAATATCCGCAGCTGTACGGCGCCATCGCCTGCAACATTCCGCTGCTGGACATGAAGCGCTACATCTATCTGGAAGCCGGCGCCTCGTGGATCGGCGAATACGGCGATCCGTCCAAGCCCGACCAGTGGGCCTACATCAAGAAGTTTTCGCCGTACGAAAACGTCAAGGCCGGCCGGAAATACCCGTCAGTGCTGTTCTACACCACCACGTCCGACGACCGCGTCGGCCCGCAGCAGGCGCGCAAGATGGCCGCGCGCATGGAGCACATGGGCTACAAGAACGTGTGGTTCTACGAGAACCGCGAAGGTGGCCACGGCGCCGGCGCCGACGCCAAGCAGTCGGCCAACATGTTCGCCATGGACTACAACTTCCTGTGGAACAAGCTGCAATAAGCCTGCGGGCGGAAAAACGGTCGCAAAACCTCCGCCCCATCGCGCGCAGGCGCGCTCCTACCGAGGCAAATCCCACGCCGCAATGCCTCGTAGGAGCCCGCCCGCGGGCGAAAAAACCAGTCACAAACCTCCGCCCCATCGCGCGCAGGCGCGCTCCTGCCGAGGCAAATCCCACGCCGCAATGCCTCGTAGGAGCGTGCCCGCACGCGAAAAACCGCTACAAGCGCCCAGCGTATTTTTGTCCCGGCACCATCCATCGTCACGGCATGGCTTCATGCCATTTCATCCTTAGCCAAGCGTGAACCGGCCCGCTGGTCGGCGCCTTCAATCTCCGTACAATCGGCCCATGAACACGACATCCAGCACGTCTGCCATCAGCAAGTGGATCCGCGAAACCGCGCGCGAAGGCCACAGCATCGAAGACATGATCGACATGATGCTGAAGTCGGGCTACACCGCGCGCCAGTCGCGGCGACTCATCGCCGAAACCCTGAACCGTCCCGGCATCGCCATTCCGGTCGCGGTCAAGCATCCCAACGGTCTGCGCACCCGGCATCCCGATCCGCCGGCCGTCGAGATCGACGGACGCCGCATCGAGGTGTCCACCTGCGTGGAAACACCGACCGTGCGCATCCTCGAGCACTTCATCGACGATGACGAATGCGCCGAGCTGATCGAACAGGCACGCCCGCGGCTGGACCGCTCGCGCACCGTCACCGACACCGGCACCAACGAAGTCAGCACCGCGCGCACCAGCAGCGGCATGTTTTTCCGCCTCGGCGAAACCGCGCTGATCACGCGGCTGGAAAACCGCATTGCCGAGATGGTCGGCATCCCCGTCGACCACGGCGAGGGCCTGCAGATCCTGCATTACGATCCGGGCCAGGAATACGAACCGCATTACGACTGGTTCGACCCCAGCCAGGCCGGCTACAAAACCCTGACCGCCGCCGGCGGCGAGCGCATCGCGACCGTCATTTTGTATCTCAACACGCCCGAGGGCGGCGGCGGCACGCACTTTCCGCGCGTGGGCGTCACGGCGTGCGCGCGCAAGGGCTCGGCGCTGTATTTCGCCTACGAAAACGGCGACCAAAGCTCGCTGCACGCCGGCCTGCCCGTCACCAAGGGCGAAAAGTGGATCGCCACCAAATGGCTGCGTGAGCGGCCGTATCGCTGATCTGCACGCGAAATCACAAGCCCCATCGCCCGCGGGCGGGCTCCTACCCCAGCTTCAAAACATCCTGTTTGCAGGAGCGCGCCTGCGCGCGAAAAAACCGCAAACCCTCGACAAGCCCCATCGCCCGCAGGCAAGCCCCTCGCAACTGCGTGTATCCGCACTGTTCCCTTCAGCCGGCGCATGCGACCATGCAGCCTTCGTGCCTGCTGACCCTGCCCGCCCATGACCGTCACCCCGCGCTATCGCACCGGCTGGTTTCTTTTTCTGGCCGGTCTGATCGTCACCATCGCGGTGTACACGCCCGGCCTGTCCGGCAGCTGGCTGTTCGACGACTTTCCCAACATCGTCGACAACCCCGGCATCCAGATCCACCAGATCGACACCGCCAGCCTGACGCGCGCGGCGCTGTCCTCGCCGTCAAGCGAGTTTCACCGCCCGCTGGCCTCGATCACCTTCGCGCTCAACTACCTCACCAGCGGTTTTGATCCGCTGGCGTGGAAAATCACCAACGTCGTCATCCATCTCGTCAACGGCGTGCTGTTTTTCTGGCTGGCACGCCTGCTGCTGACATTGGGCCTGCCAGCGTGGCGGCGACGCGATGTCGGTCCGCCAACCAGCGGCCCGCTGGATGACGCCGATGCTTTCCACCTGGGCATCCTTGCCGCGCTGATCGCCAGCGCGTGGATGCTGCTGCCGATCAACCTCACGGCCGTGCTGTACGTCGTGCAGCGCATGACCAGCCTGGCCAACGTGTTCGTGTTGCTGGGCCTGATCGGCTACGTCACCGGACGCCGGCGCATGCTGCGCGGCGCGCACTACCAGCCGCTGGCGTTCGCGCAATGCGTGGTCAGCCTCGTGCTGGGCACGGCGATCGGCTTCACCGCCAAGGAAACCGCCGTCCTGCTGCCGCTGTACGCGCTTCTTGTCGAATGGGTGCTGTTCGGTTTTCGCCGCGGGCCGACCAGCGACGGCAGCAAGCCGCGTTTCAACGCGTGGATCATCGGCCTGTTCGTGGTGGTCCTGCTGTTGCCGTTCATCGTCGGCCTGGTCTGGCTGTTGCCGTCAACCTTCTCGCCCGGCACCTGGGCACGGCGCGATTTCGACCTCGGCACGCGGCTTCTGAGCGAAGCGCGCATCGTCACCGACTACATCGTGTGGACCTTCGTCCCCGCCGCCGACAACCTGTCGTTCTACCACGACGGATTCCCCGTATCGCACGGCCTGCTGACGCCGTGGACGACACTGCCGTGCATCATCTTTCTGGCCGCCCTGCTGGGTTTGGCCATCTGGCTGCGCAAGCGCGCACCGCTGGCAAGCCTCGGCCTGCTGCTGTTTTTTGCCGCGCAGACCCTCACCGGCACCATCCTGCCGCTGGAACTGGTCTACGAACACCGCAACTACTTCGCCAGCTTTGGCCTGATGCTGGCAGTGATCCCGTTTCTGGCTGCCCTGCCCGGTCAGCTTGCCGACACCGCGCCCGCACTGCACCGGCGCCTGCCCATGGCCATGCCGCGCTACACCCTGCTGGGCGCGCTGTGCTTGTGGTGGATCATCCTGACCACCATGACCGCCTTTGCCTGGGGCAACCCGCTGCGCCTGGCCGAAACACTGGCCGCGCGCGCCCCGCATTCACCGCGCGCGCAATACCAGCTGGGCCGTCGCTACATCATCGAGTCGCAGTACAACCCCGCCTCGCCCTACACCCGCGCCGCCTACGCGCCGCTGGAACGCGCCGCGGCCATGCCCGAATCGTCGATCCTGCCGCAGCAGGCGCTGATCTTCATGAACGCGCGCATGCACCTGCCCATCAAGGACGCCTGGTGGGATTCGATGATCGCCAAGCTCAAGGCGCGCGATCCGGGCGTGCAGGACGTCAGCTCGCTGGCCGCGCTGACCACCTGCGCGCGCGACGGCGGCTGCGATTTGCCCGAAAACCGCATGGTCGCGGCCTTCCTCGCCGCACTCAGCCATCCGCACCCCAAGGCTCGCCTGCTGGCCATCTACAGCGACTATGCCTGGAACGTCATGGGTGACCACGCCTTGGGTGAACGCATGGCCGCTGCCGCCGCCAAGCGTGACCCCGGCGAGCCGGCCTACCACATCACCCTGGCGCGCATGTTCATCGCGCAAGGCCATCTCGACGCCGCCAAGGCCCAACTCGACGCGCTGAAAAAACTCAACGTCGGCGGCCGCCTGTCCGGTTCGATCATGGGCCTGCGCGTGGACATCTTGCAGGCAGCCAAAAAACGACCCATGCCGCACACTCCCTCGTAGACACTCTGTTCTGTGGGAGCGCGCCCGCGCGCGATGGCATGATGACGGTTTGGAGCAAGATCCTTTCGCCCGCAGGTGGGCGCCCACAGGGCATTGCGGCGTGGGTTTTGCGCCATGGACACACTGAGCATTCCGCAAGCTGAAGGCCGCCCCACAGCCGCAAGTCAGGGTTGTGCGTTACATTACCCGCATGGCCTTTCCCGACTCGCAAACACGGCTGGCTCCCCTGATCGAGCGGCTCACCGCCCGGCTGCCAAGTCTTGTCGGCGTCTACCGCTTCGGCTCGTTCAATACCCGCGATGAACGCGCGGCCAGCGACATCGACATGGGCCTGCTGGGCACCCGGCCATTCGATCCCGTGAGGCTGTTTGAGCTGGCTGGCGAGTTGGCGACGCTTGCCAGGCGCGACATCGACTTGGTCGACATGATGACCTGTTCAACGGTGATGCGCGCGCAAATTGTTGCAACGGGCGAGTTGGTGTATTGCAGCAATGCCTTCGCCTGCGAAGACTTTGCCACCACCGCCTACAGCCAATACGCCCATCTCAACGAATCCCGACGCGGCATCCTCGAAGACATCCGCGCGCGAGGATCAGTTTATGGTCGATGACGTCGCCCTCAACAAAACCGCCATCATCGAGCGCTGCATGGCGCGCATCGGCGAAGAATACACGGGCCACGAAACCACGCTCGAAACTGACTTCACGCGCCAGGACTCCATCATCCTGAACTTGCAACGGGCATGTGAAGCCGCCATTGACCTGGCCATGCACACATCCCGCATCCACCGGTTGGGCTTGCCCCAGGATGCACGCGACGCCTTTACCGCGCTCGAAACCGCCCGCTTGATCACACCCCACATTGCCGAACGCATGCGTGCCATGGTGGGGTTTCGCAACATCGCGGTGCATCAATATCAGCGCCTGAGCCTGCCGATTTTGCGCGCCATCCTCGATGAGCACCTGGAAGACTTCACGGCCTTCACCCGCAGCCTGATCCAGCCCTGACACCCGGTTCAATCACCAACAACGGCTTGTCCCAGGATCTTGCCGCCGCTGAAGCCGCCGTCAACGCGGCGCCGGCCGAGTACAGCGATGAGCCAAAAATTTCCCTGGACATGCCCACGCGCCCCAGCCTTTTCCGGACAAGGGTTGTTGTAAGCTGCCCACATGCGTTTGACGGCAGAACAACAACGGCAAATTCTGCAACTTGTCCAGCAGCATGTGGGCACGGAAGCCTCCGTGCGCCTATACGGTTCGCGTCTGGATGAGAACCGGCACGGCGGTGATGTCGATCTGATGATCGAAGGCTCAGGCCACCTCACACCCATGGCCCGCGCTGATCTGCAGCTCGATCTGGAACAAACCATTGGCTACCCGGTAGACATTCTTTACCGCCAAATCGGCACTCCCCTGACACCGTTCCAGGCACTGGCCCGCACCCGCTCACAAGCCCTCAATGGCCATGCATGACTGACACGCTGACCCAACAAGAGGCCTATCTGGCCCAACTGCTGGAAGCCATCCAGCGCAGCGCCTGGTTCCTTGCCCAAGCGCAAACCAGGGTTGCCTGGCCACTGGACGGCCCAACCTTGCATGCACGCGCCAAGGATATAGACCTGTTTGGCACCTTGGCTGCCGTCAACGAGCGCTTTGCCAAACTACAGGATTCGCTGGCGGCCGCCATGCGCCACACCGCGCTCCTGCTCGGAGAAAGCCCGAGCCATTTCCTGCAGGTGCTGGCGCTGTTCGAAAAATTCCAGGTCATCGACTCCGCCCGCACGTGGCAGCAAATCCGGCTGCTGCGCAACCACGCGGCGCACGATTACGACCTGGATTACGCCACCATTGCCGAGCACTTCAACACGCTGCATCAGCACACGCCGTTCCTGATCACAGCAGCAAAACGGCTGCTGGACTTGGCCCGCACGCAGCTCCATGTCAAACCGGCAACCGGACAATTCGACGCGGAATTCAGCCAACTTGGGTAAACAGCCAGCACACATCACATGGACAGGCTTGTCCAGATGCCGGGTTTCGCTTCGCTCTACCCGACCTGCTGGCTGAGCATACCCAAGCCACCTGCGGGTACCTGACGGCGAAACCTCACCGACCAAATTCGGTCGCTCCAAGAATTGGCCGGAAACCGGTGGAGACCAAGAGAAACCCGGTATTGCGTAGGGTGGATAAGCGCAGCGCATCCACCATTTTTCGAGCGAACACCCTGCCGATTTTGCGCGCCATCCTCGATGAGCACCTGGAAGACTTCACGGCCTTCACCCGCAGCCTGATCCAGACCTGAGACGCTTCATCTCGTTCGGGCACCGGCAATGCGCTAGGCTGGCAGCGCTTTCCACCCACGCTGCCTGCATGACCACCGATCTCAAGAAACTCTGGGCCATCTTTACCCCTGCCGAGCGCCGCAAGTCCATCGTGATGCTGGTGTTGATCATCCTGATGGCGGTTGCCGAAACCGCAGGCGTGCTGTCGTTGATGCCGTTTTTGACGGTGCTGGGCAAGCCGACCGTCATCCACACCAACCATTACCTTGCGGCGGCCTACCATGCGCTTGGCTTCACCAGCTCGCGCAGCTTCATCTTCGCCCTGGGTTTTGGCTCGGTGGCACTGGTGGTGGGTTCATCAGCCTTCAAGACCATCACACTGCACCTCATCAACCGTTTTGTGCACTTCTTGCGCCACTCCATCAGCGCGCGCTTGCTGTCGCGGTATCTGCATCAACCATACGAATTTTTCCTGACACGCAATCCGTCGATACTGGCGCGCAACGTGCTGTCCGAAGTCGACCAGCTGCAAGGCCAACTGATTCGCCCCGTGGCACAACTCATCGCCCAAGGCAGCATCGTGGTGGCCATGACGGTATTGATCTTCGTCTACGATCCCATCACCGCCATCGCCATCGTGGCCGTCCTCGGCGTACTTTACGGCGGCATCTACGGCGCCGTGCGCAAACGCCTCAAGCACATCGGGCAGGCACGACACACCGCCAACGGCGCGCGCTACAAGGCCTGCAACGAAGCGCTGGGCGGCATCAAGGATCTCAAGGTCACGCAATCGGCGGCGGCTTATCAAGACGCCTTCAATCACGCCTCGCGCGAATTTTCACGTCACAGCGCCACCAACGAGACGCTGGCGCAATCACCGCTGTACCTGGTGGAAGCCACCGGCATCAGCCTGGTCATCGTGCTGGCCATGGTGTTGCTCAGACAGTCCAACGACATCGGGCATGTGCTGCCGGCGCTGGGCCTGTACGGCTTTGCGGCGTATCGCATGCTGCCGTCGGCACAGATCATGTATCGCGGGTTTGCCAACCTGAAATTCACTTCCGCATCGCTTACATCCATTCATCACGATCTGGGTCTTGCCGACGACGCGACAATCCCAACCGCCACGACCATCGTTCCGCAGCAAGCCATCCGCCTGGAAAACATCCACTACGCCTACCCGTCAGCGCCCGACAAGCCCGTATTCAACGGCTTTGATCTCACCATCCCGGCCCGTCAGAGCACTGGCATTGCCGGCAAGAGTGGTGCCGGCAAAAGCACGTTGATGGACTTGTTGCTGGGTTTGCTGCACCCCGTCCAAGGCACGCTCAGCGTGGATGGCGTGGTCATTGATGCCAGCAACGCAAGCGCTTGGCAGCGTGCCATCGGCTACGTGCCGCAACATATTTATCTGGCCGATGCCAGCGTGGCGCAAAACATCGCCTTCGGTATTGCCGAAGACGCCATCGACATGCAGGCCGTCGAGCGCGCCGCACGTGCCGCGCAAATCCACGACTTCGTGACCAACGAACTGCCACAAAGCTACGCCACCCCGGTCGGCGACCGCGGCATCCGCCTGTCCGGCGGGCAACGCCAACGCATCGGCATCGCCCGCGCGCTGTATCGCGACCCGGCCGTGCTGTTTTTCGACGAAGCCACCAGCGCCCTCGACAACGAAACCGAAGCCGCACTCAACGACGCCATCGCGCGGCTGTCGGGCGACAAAACCATCGTCGTCATCGCGCACAAGGAAGCCAGCCTGCGCAGCTGCTCGCACGTCGTCCAGCTGCATGCGGCCAAACACAACTGGCCACGCCATACCGATCTGCTTCAATAACTGTAGCGGGTTCGGGTTCGGCCACGCCACGGTCTTGCCGTGGCATCATGGGCCTGCACCCTCCTTTCGGTCTTCGCAAACATAGCAAGGAGCGCAGTGATGATTGATCTGAGCGAACAACACCACCAATTGGTCAGCCGCATCCTGCACCGCCGATTTCCGGACCGGCAGGCACGCATTTTCGGCTCGCGTGCAAACGGTTCTGCCAAACCGTGGTCGGATCTGGACCTTGTCATCCTTGGCAGCCAACCAGTCAACGATCTTGCCCTCGCCGAGGCCCGCGCGGACTTCGAAGAATCGGACTTGCCCTTCCGTGTCGACCTGAACTTGTGGTGTGATCTGCCTGACAGCATGCAGCAAACCATCAACCGCAGCAGCCAAGCTCTTTGAGGGGCACTGCGCGCCCCCGGCGCCCTTTTCCGGGCGGTAGCCGGAAAGCTCCCCCGACACCATTGCCCTGACACCTTTCTTGCGGCGATGCACCGCAAAAATGTCCCTGACACCTTTTTTACACAACGATGAACATCATTGCCGCTACGGTTGGTTTATGCCACATTCCGACCATGCGCCTGACCGATCAACAAGTCCAGACCATCCGCCACTTGATTGCCGAAGGCTATGGAGCCGACGCGCGTGTGCGCCTGTTCGGTTCACGCACCAACGATGCAGCCATCGGCGGCGATGTCGATTTGCTCATCGAGCTGCCTGCCAAGGCACCCCTGACCCACCAAATTGCCGTCTCGGCCCGGCTGGAACAGCAACTCGGCATGCCCGTCGACGTCCTGACCACCTGGCCCGGTCAACGTTCCCGCCCCATTGTTGAAGTGGCGCGCCTCACGGGCGTATGGCTATGACCCCACTACTCACGCAACAACAACGGCTGCTTGAAGAAAAGTTGCATATCCTGCAGCGAATCCAAAGTGGCTTGGCCTGGTCACTCGCAAGGCTGCCCGAACTGGACGCCTCCGCGCCGGACGACCCGGCCATCGCCGAGCGGACAGCCGCCATCGTCGACCGCTTCTGCAAGCTGCAGGATCAATTGGCCGGCGCCATGCGCCATGCCCACACCATGCTGGGCGAGCGGCAACGCAACTTCCAGGATGTGGTGACATGGGCCGTATCCGAGCACATCCTGCCCGACGAACCCACATGGCTGGAACTGCGCAGCCTGCGCAACCGCCTCACCCACGAATACGATCTGGCCAACGATGATCTGCCCGATCTGATGGCCCTGATCCGGCAAGACAATGGCATCCTGATCGCCGCCGCCACACGCTTCATCCAGCTGTGTGTACAACGCGGACTCATCAGGCACTCCTCCACGCAGT
>DASVGR010000032.1:0-63270 GCA_036379395.1 Rhodanobacteraceae bacterium
TCCAGCTCCAGCACGGCGCTGTATTCGGCTTCCGGCGTGCTTTCGTCGTGCCACATGCCCTGCGCCTTGGCATAGGCCTCGACCAGCGCGATCTGCTGCTCGGAACGGCCGGACAGGGTCAGGTAATTCAGCGTTTCGGCGTCGATCGGGAAGATGCCGCAGGTAGCGCCATATTCCGGCGCCATGTTGCCGATGGTGGCACGGTCGGCCAGCGCCAGATGCGCCAGACCCGGGCCGAAGAACTCGACGAACTTGCCGACCACGCCGTGCTTGCGCAGCATCTGGGTGACGGTCAGCACCAGATCGGTGGCGGTCGCGCCTTCCGGCAGCTGGCCCTTGAGCTTGAAGCCGACCACCTGCGGAATCAGCATCGAGGACGGCTGGCCCAGCATCGCGGCCTCGGCCTCGATGCCGCCCACGCCCCAGCCCAGCACGCCCAGGCCGTTGATCATGGTGGTGTGGCTGTCGGTGCCGAACACGGTGTCGGGGTAGGCCCACTGCTCGCCGTCGATGTCGCTGGCCATCACGGTGCGGCCCAGGTATTCCAGGTTGACCTGATGGACGATGCCGGTGGACGGCGGCACCACCTTGAAATTGTCGAACGACTTCTTGCCCCAGTGCAGGAAGCTGTAGCGCTCCTGGTTGCGTTCGAACTCGATGCGCGCGTTTTCGGCCAGCGCCCCGGCATTGCCGAACACGTCGACCTGCACGGAGTGGTCGATGACCAGCTCGGCCGGCTGCAGCGGGTTGATCTTGTTGGGATCGCCACCCAGGTTCTTCATGGCGTCGCGCATGGCGGCCAGGTCGACGATGGCCGGCACGCCGGTGAAGTCCTGCAGCACCACGCGTGCCGGCATGAACTGCACTTCCTTGCTCGGCAGGGCCTTCGGGTCCCAGGTGGCGACCGCTTCGATGGCCTCCTTGGACACGTCGATGCCGTCTTCGCGGCGCGCCAGGTTTTCCAGCAGCACCTTCATGGAGTACGGCAGGCGCTTGATGTCGAAGTGCTGGCCCAGCTTGGGCAAACTGGCATACGTGTACTGCTTGCCGTTGACCTCAAGGGTGTCGCGGATGGAAAACGAGTCTTTCATGGCTGCTCCTGGCTGGATCGACTACGCAACGAGCCTGCCGAGTGGGCTGGCATCGTCGTCAAAACAAATGGCTATTATCGCGCAAGTGGCCTGAATCACGCGAACCACGAGGTGGGACGCAAGGCGCACGACGTTACAATGCGTCCGAGTCGACACATGATGATGTGTCCGCCCAACCCTTGCCAGCGGATTTGTGCGCATGCAGCGTTCGAAGATTTCGATGGATCTTGCCGCCGTGTCGCTGCGTGACCTGGCGCTGGTGCAGGCCGTGCATCAGCTGGGCAGTTTTGCCGCTGCCGCGCGCGCCATGCACATCAGCCCGTCCGGGCTGTCGCACCAGATCCAGAAAGTGGAACAGGCGCTGGACGCGGTGTTGTTCGAGCGCGGCGGACGCGGTGTGCTGGCCACGGCCACCGGGCAGCGGCTGCTGGCGCAAATCGACCGTGTGCTGGAGGCGTCCGCAAATCTCGAACATTCCGCGCGCCATCGTGCCACCGCGTTTGGCGGCGAATTGCGGCTGGGCGTGTTGAGCACGCTGGGGCCGTATCTGCTGCCGCATCTGGTCGAGCCGTTTCCGCGGCGTTTCGAGGGCACGCGGCTGTCGTTGTCCGAGGGCAAACCGCGCGGCCTGCTGCGGCGCCTGCACGAGGGCGAGCTGGATGCGGTGTTGGCGCAACCGGCACCCATTCCGGCCGATGTGGTGATGCAGCCGCTGTTTTTCGAGCCGTACGACGTGCTGCTGCATCGCACCCATCCACTGGCCGGGCACGCGCACGTGCGTCTGGACGAACTGGATGACGATGCCATCCTGATGGCCGAAAGCCACGGCGCCGGACACGAGCTTGATGACGAGCGCATCCAGGATGTCAGTCTGGAAAGCCTGGCGGCGCTGGTGGCGCTGCGTGGCGGCTATTCGCTGGTGCCGAGCTTGGCGAGCGCGCGGCTCGAGTCCATCGCCGGCGTCAAGCTGGCGCGCATTGAAGGTGCGGCGCCGGGCCGGCGCATTGCCTTGTTCTGGCGCCATGCCTCGCCGTGGGATGGCGAGCTGGCCGCCTTTGCCGCGTTGTTGCGTGACGTGGTGGCGGGTTTGCCCGGGTTGCGTGTCGAGGCCGGCGACTCCCCGGCGTGAAAGCCGGCTGGATTTGCCACAACGCCGGCGCGGCGTGCCTCAGGTGGCGGCTGGCTCCAGCGGCGAATGCAGCAGCGGCAGCGGGCAGTGCAGGATGGCGCAGATCACGCGCAGCAATTCGGATTCGGCCACGGTGAGCACGCCGTCGGCGTTGACCGTGGCGGCGATGCCGTCGATGACCATCTGCTTGTCGAACGCGCGCAGGTGATCCAGCGCGCCCAGTGTCTTGTCCAGTGCGGTTTGCCAGTCGGCCGGTGGCTCCGGGCGGGACTGCCAGTCGGGCAGGACTTGTCGCATGCCGGCGGCAAAAGCCCGTTCGGCCGCTTCGTCATCCCCCGGATTGCCCTGCCGGGCCACGCAGGCCGCCAGCGTCGTGAAATCGTCGCGACAGTCGCGCAGACGCCGCGTGCCGGGGCGAAAACCGGCGGCCGGATCAAGCAAATCGCGCAGTTGCTGGCCGACCAGGCGCATCAGGCAGTATTCGTCCAGGCTGACGTGCGCGTCGCCATGCACCAGCGCTTCCATGGTGGCCAGCAGGCGCAGCAGTTGCGGCCGTGGCTGGCGGCGCAGCGACGGCACAGCCAGGCTGGCCAGCGGCAGGCGTGCCATCGGGTCCAGGCGGGATACGGCGGCGTACAGGCTGTCCGTGGCGCGGGCGGTTTGCGCGCCCAACCCATGCGCGACCAGATCCAGTTGCCTGACCCGCAACGTGGTATGGCCGTCCAGCAACAGGCACAGCAGCACGGCCGCGGCGCGCTGTGCATCCATGGCCGCTGCGCGCAGGGGCGCGGGAATGGCCCTGGCCACGTTGGTGGCCAGATCGAGATCGCGCGTCGAGGTTTGGCCGACCTTGTGGCTGATGCGACGGCTGCCGGGCTGCTCGGCAGCGGCCAGTGGCGGGATGGCCGGTTCGGTAGCGGGCGTTGGTGTTGGCGCGGTGCCCGGTGGCGGCGCGGTGGCGGAGACGAAACCCGACAAGGATGCGGATGGCGACGTCGGGTCGCCGTCCGTGCGCGGATGGTTCCAGGCTTGCGCCAGCTGTTCGGCTTCGGCATCGCTGAACCTCACGCCCAGTGCGCGCAGGCGTGTCGACAATGGCGGATGGGTGGCAAACCAGTCCTTGCCGCGACGGTGCGAGCCGAACAGCATGTGCGCCACTTCGCGAGCGCCGGCCGTGCGCAGGCCCGAACCGAAGCGCAAGGCGGCGATCTTTTTCAGTGCTCCGGCAATGCCTTGCGTCTGCCGCGTGTATTGCACTGCACAGGCATCGGCCAGTGACTCGCGCGTGCGCGCCACGGCGGCTTGCACCAGACGTGCGCAGACCGAGCCGACCGCACCGTAGGTGACGGCCGCCATGCCGGCCAGAAGGCCCAGGGCGACCGGGCTGTTGTCGTTTTGTTCGCGGGTGCGTCCACGCGAATAATCCAGGCATTCATCCAGCAGTTTGTGGCCGATGACGCCAAAACCGTGGATGCCGAACAGCAGGCCCAGCAGGCGGATGTTGAGCCGCATGTCGCCATTGACGACGTGGCTGAGCTCGTGCGCGATGACGCCTTGCAACTCGTCACGCGTGAGTTTGTCCAGCGCGCCCTGGGTGACGCAAATGGCGGCATCGGACGTGGTGTAGCCGGCCGCGAACGCGTTGATGCCGGGCTCATCCTCCAGCACGAAAATATTGAACACGGGGACGCCCGAAGCGATGCCGATTTCCTCGACCACGTCGCGCAAGCGTCGCCAGGGCAGATGGTCGGGGCTGGCCGGGATGGGCGTGGCACCCAGATCCATGGCCACGCTGCAACCGCCGCCGCGCAGGCCGCGAATGCGCCAGATCGCGGCGCCGGCGATGATGGCCAACTGGATCAGGCTCAACACGACCAGCGCATGCCATGACAACGAGCGGCCATGGCCGCCGGTCACCAGCCATGCCAAGGCGTAGTAAAACCCGTTGATGATGGCATCGACGGCCACCACCGTGGTCAGCACGGCCAGTGCGAACAAGGCCAGCAAGCCGCTGCTGCGGCGGTGATAGCGGTGCTGATCGGCAAAAAAATCCATGCATGGCTCCCCTCGGCCGGGCGTCGCGGAATGTCGCGATGCCTTGCCGGCAAAAATGGCATCGAACCGGGGCGGCTGTCCACATGCCGTCGGATGCCTTGCCCGGTGCGCGGCCGCGGCCTATGCTTGCCGCCACACTCGTTGGGGTGCTCCGCGCGTCGGGGCTGAGAGGCTCAAGCCAACCCATCGAACCTGATTCGGTCAGTACCGACGAAGGGAACGGGTTGAAGCATTGGCTGCTTGCGCGTCGCGCGCCATTTTGCCGGTCAATGTTCCGTCTGCTCCGCGTCGGTCGGGAGCGCAAAGACGGTGACGGCAAATCTGTTTCGCCTTTCCGGGATGATTTTTCCGCGTGCCTGCGCGGCAAGTGGCCGCGTGCGTGGTTGCCGGGACCAGGACGCATGAGCCGGCACGTCATTCTCGGTGCCGGCGTGATGGGGCTGGTCATGGCCAGCGAGCTGGTGGCGCGCGGCGAGCAGGTTCAATTGCGTGATCCGCACTTGGATCCTGGCCCGCACGCCTGTTCGTGGTGGGCCGGCGGCATGTTGGCGCCGTGGTGCGAGCGCGAGTCGGCCGAAGAACCGGTGTTGCGGCTGGGCCGCGAATCGTTGGACTGGTGGCATCGCCACACCGGCCTGGTGATGCGGCGCGGCACGCTGGTGGTGGCGCCCGCGCGCGACCGGGCCGAGCTGGCGCGGTTTGCCCGCCGCAGTGAGGGCCATCGTGTGCTCGACGCCGCGCAATTGGCCGAACTGGAACCCGCGTTGGCCGGCCGTTTCGAGCAGGCGCTTTTTTATCCCGACGAAGGCAACGTGGCGCCGCGCGAGGTGCTGCCCGAGTTGCGCCGACGCCTGCAGAAAGCGGGCGCGCAATTCACGCTGTCCGATGAGGTGCCCGCGGACGGCCCGTTCATCGATTGCCGGGGACTGGCCGCGCGCGACGTGCTGGGCGACTTGCGCGGCGTGCGCGGCGAAATGCTGTACCTGCGCTGCCCGGACATCACGCTGACACGCCCGCTGCGCCTGCTGCATCCGCGCATGCCGCTGTACATCGTGCCGCGCGGGCAGGGCGTGTACATGCTGGGTGGCAGCGTGATCGAAAGTGAGGCCACCGGCCCGGTCACGGTGCGCTCGCTGCTGGAACTGCTCAACGCGGCGTGGACCGTGCATCCCGCTTTCGGCGAGGCGGCCGTGATCGAAACCGGCGCCGGCGCGCGCCCCGCGTTTGTCGACAACCTGCCGCATCTGCGTCGGCAGGGACGGCGCCTGTTGCTCAACGGCCTGTACCGGCATGGCTTTCTGCTGTCGCCGGCATTGGCGCGCATGGCGGCCGACCATCTTTTGTCCGGCACGCAACCCGAACTCATGCAGGAGGCGGCGACATGCTGATCACGCTCAATGGCCAGGCCGTGCAGACCGCGGCCATCACACTGGCCGATCTGGTGGCCGAACACGCACCCGATCAGGTCGTGGCCACGGCCCGCAACGGCCGGTTCGTGCCGGTCGCGGTGCGCGCGCAAACCATGCTTGCCGACGCCGACACCATTGAAATGCTTGCGCCCATGCAAGGAGGCTGACATGCCCACGTTTTACGGTCACACCCTCGACAGCGCCTTGCTCCTGGGCACGGCGCGCTATCCCTCGCCGGCGATCATGGCCGACGCGTTCAAGGCGTCCGGCGCCGGCATCGCCACCGTGTCGTTGCGCCGCGAGGCGGGTGGCGGGCAGGCGTTCTGGCGGCTCATCGAGGCGCTTGGCGTGCGCGTGTTGCCAAACACCGCCGGCTGCCACAGCGCGGATGAAGCGATCACCACGGCGCACATGGCGCGCGAGCTGTTCGGCACGCCGTGGATCAAGCTGGAGGTGATTGCCGATACCGACAGCCTGCAGCCGGACGTGTTCGGTCTGGTCGAGGCCGCGCGCGAGCTGTGCGCTGACGGCTTCGAGGTGTTTCCGTACTGCACCGAGGATCTGGGCGCCTGCGCGCGGCTGGTCGAGGCCGGTTGCCGCGTGTTGATGCCGTGGGGCTCGCCGATCGGCTCCGGGCAGGGACTGGCCAACGTGCCGGGCCTGCGCCGGCTGCGCGCGCGCTTTCCCGACGTGACGCTGGTGGTCGACGCCGGCATCGGCCTGCCCAGCCACGCCGCGCGGGCGATGGAACTGGGTTACGACGCCGTGCTGGTCAACACCGCCGTGGCGCAGGCCGGTGATCCGGTAGGCATGGCGCGCGCCATGGCCGGTGCGATCGCGGCCGGGCGGCAGGCGTATCTGGCCGATCCGATGTTGCCGCGCGACATGGCGGTGCCGTCCACGCCCGTCGTTGGCCAGGCGTTTCGCGCATGACGCTGCCAAGGTTGTATCCCGTGTTCGACTCGGTCGACTGGCTTGGGCGGCTGGTGCCGCTGGGCATCGGCATGGTGCAGTTGCGCGTCAAGGACCAGTCGCTGGCCACCGTGCGTGGGCAGATCCGCGCGGCCAAGGCGCTGTGCGCGCGTCACGGCTGCCTGCTCGTCGTCAACGATTACTGGCGCCTGGCCATCGAGGAAGGCTGTGCGTGGGTGCATCTGGGTCAGGAAGACCTGGACGGCGCCGACATCACGGCCATCCGCGCGGCCGGCCTGAAGCTGGGCGTGTCCACGCACGACGACGCCGAGCTGGCGCGCGCCGTGGCGCTGGCGCCCGATTACATCGCGCTGGGGCCGGTGTGGCCGACACGGCTGAAAAAAATGCGCTGGCATCAACAAGGCCTGGAGCGCGTGCGCGAGTGGAAAACGCGCATCGGCGACACGCCGCTGGTCGCCATCGGCGGGCTGAATGTCGAGCGCGCGCCGCAGGCCTTTGCCGCCGGCGCCGACGTGGTGGCGATGGTCACCGACATCACCTGGCATGCCGACCCCGAGGCGCGCGTGCGCGAATGGCTGGCGGTGACGGCATGAACCGCTACGCGCGGCAGATGATCCTGCCCGAAGTGGGCGCGGCGGGGCAGGCGCGATTGGCGCGGGCGCACGTGCTGGTCGTCGGCGCCGGCGGCCTGGGCGTGCCGGTGCTGCAGTATCTGGCCGGTGCCGGCGTCGGGCGCATCACGCTGGTCGATGGCGACACGGTGGAAGAAGGCAACCTGCATCGTCAGCCGTTGTATGCCGGCGCGGTCGGGCAGGCCAAGGCGCTGGCGGCCGCGCAGTTGCTGCGCCGGCTCAATCCGGAGGTGCGCGTGGATGGCCGCGTGGCGTGGCTGGACCCGGCCAACGCCGTGGACTGGATCGCCGCGGCCGACGTGGTGCTCGATTGCGCCGACACCTACGCCGTCAGCTACACGCTGTCGGATGTCTGCCGCGCGGCAGGCAAGCCGCTGATTCTGGCCTCGGCGCTCGGCCTGACCGGTTACGTTGGTGGCTTCTGTGCCGGCGCGCCATCGTTGCGGGCGGTGTTTCCGGCGCCCGGTCGCGGCGGCAATTGCGCCAGCGCCGGCGTGCTGGGCCCGGTCGTCGGCACCTTGGGCATGTTGCAGGCACAAATGGCGCTGGGCGTGCTGCTGGGCTGGTCGCCGACGCCGCTGGGCCTGTTGCTGCGCGTGGATCTGGCGCGTTGGCACGTGGCTGATTTCCGTTTTGACGAGGCACCGGAGCCGACCGGGCAGCAGCCGTATTTCATCGCGCGGCAGGCCATTCGCGAGGATGATTTCGTGGTCGAGCTGCGTGGCCATGAGGAAGCGCCGGTTGCGGTCATGCCCGCCGCGCATCGCCTGTCAGCGGCGCAAGTGGGAACGGCGGGTTCGCCGCTGCCGCGCGCGGGGCAACGCGCGGTGCTGGCGTGTGCCACGGGGCTGCGCGCCTGGCGTGCGGCCGAGGCGCTGGCGCGCGCATGGCAAGGCGAGATCGCCCTGGTGGCCGTGCCGCGCGAGGCGTCGCAGGCGTCGTGAAAGGCCCGGACGTGGCTGCGTTCATGCGCCGCGGCATCGACCATGCGCATGCGTACGGATTTGCGTCATGATGGCGCTCCGGAACTGATTGCGGAGGGTGTCGTGTCAAGCTCATCCACACTGGCCTTGCCCGCGTACGCGACGGGCGACGAGATCGCCAGCAGTGTCATCCACGGCCTCGGCATCGCGCTGAGCATTGCCGGCCTGGCCATTCTGGTCGCGTTTGCGGCGCTGGTCGGCAATGCTCTCACGGTGGTTGCCTGTGCCGTGTTCGGTACCTCGCTGGTCATGCTGTACACGGCATCCACGCTGTACCATTCGGTGACCGTGCCGGTCGCGCGGCACTGGTTGCGCAAGGCCGATCACGCGGCCATCTACCTTCTCATTGCCGGCACCTACACGCCGTTTGCGCTGGTCGCGCTGGCCGGGCCGACCGGCTGGAGCCTGTTCGGCGCGGTGTGGGGCCTGGCGCTGGTCGGCATGGCGCTGGAAGTGGGCGCGTTCGCGCGCTGGCGCAAGTGGTCGGTGGCGCTGTATGTCGCCATCGGCTGGATCGGCATGATGCTGTTTGGCCCGCTGCACGCCTATCTGCACACTGGCGGCACGGCGCTGTTGCTGGCTGGCGGCCTGGCCTACACCGCCGGCGTGCCGTTTTACCTGTGGCACCGGCTGCCGTACCACCATGCGTTGTGGCACGTGTTCGTGCTGGCCGGCAGCGTGCTGCACTTTTTGGCGGTGGTGCTGTACGTCATTCCGACGGTGGGCAGCAGCATTTGAAAAACGGGTGCGAGATGGCCTCGCACCCGCAAGATCAAGCGGATTTCAGCGATAGCGCCAATGGCGGTGCGGATTCCAGTCCGCCAGTTGCGCGTGTTGCCAATGCCACTCATGCAGGTACGCATGGCGCCGATGGCGTGGCTGGTGCCGGACCATCGCCGTGGCATCGGCTTGCCCCTGCGCCAGGATGACGCCGTAGTGCCCCTGCACGGTGACGGTCACGGCGCCGTTCTGGACGGTATAGACGTTGCCGGCAAGCAAGTCGGTGACGGTGCTGCCGTTGGGCATGCTCAATTGCCAGACCGGCACGCTGACGCTGTGGCCGGTGCTGTCGTTGTTGAGCACCACGGCAATGCGCTGGTTGGCGTTGAAACGGCCGAAGGCGTAGATGTGGTTGGTGTCGTCGGCCAGCAGGGTCATGATGGAGCCGGTGCGCAGCGCCGCGTAGTGCCTGCGGATGCCGATCAGCTGCCTGGTCAGCGCCACGGCACTGTTGCTGGTGGTGGCCTGTGACCAGTCGAAGGTGCGGCGGTTGTCGGGATCGGCACCGCCCAGCATGCCGTATTCGTCGCCGTAGTAGATGGTCGGCGTGCCGACGTAGGTCATCTGGAAGATCAGCGCCAGATAGGTTTTCCAGATGTCGCCGCCGCAACGGGTGGCAAAACGCGACGTGTCGTGCGTGCCCAGCTCGTTGGTCATGGTCTGCTGCACGTTGGTGGGGATGTCGGCGCGGGTGCCGACCAGCCAGGTGTCGAGCTGGGTGGCATCGATGGAAGCGCTGTTGCCGCCTTCGTCCACGCCGCAGATCCATTCGGACACCGGCTGGGTGAACCCGTTGTAGTTCATGGCGCCGTCCCACTGCTGGCCGTCGTCCAGCCAGTCCGAGGCCACGCCCCAGTACTCGCCGAGGATTTCGGCATCGGGGTTGACCGACGTCACCGCCTGGCGCAGTTCGCGCATGATCTGGTGGTTGGTGGCGTCGCTGCCGTTGTTGCCGCCGGCGTCGATGTATTGCGCCGAATCCAGTCGCCAGCCGTCGATGCCGTAGGGCGCGCGCAGGTAGGTTTGCACCACCGAATCGGGCGTGCCGTAGATCTGCCCGCGCACCGCCGAGCCGGTGGCGCCGTAGTCGAGCTTGGGCATGGAGCTGTAGCCGAAGAAGCTGGAATAGGTGTTCGGCCACTGCTGGAACGTGTAGTAGTTGAACCACTGGCTGGACTGCGATTCATACGCGCCCTGGGTGCTCCACCAGTTGTAGCGGTCGAACCACTGGCTGGTGTCGCCGGTGTGGTTGAACACGCCGTCAAGGATGAGGCGGCCGCCGTCGCCGTGCAGGTCGCCGATCAGGCTTTTCAGCGTGGCATTGGTGCCGAAGGCCGGGTCGACGTGGTAGTAATCGGCCGTGTCGTACTTGTGCACGGTCGGCGAGCGGAAGATCGGGGTGAGATAGACGATGTCGGCGCCAAGCGTGTTTTCGATGTAGCCCAGCTTGTCGATGACGCCCTGCAAATCGCCGCCGAAGAACACTTCGTTGTTGCAGCCGCTGGCGTTGGCGTAGACGCTGCCGCCCCAGGCGTGTTGCTCGGTGGCGCAGCCGGCGTAGGTGTACTGGCCGCTGGTGACGTCGTTGGACGTGTCACCGTTGTAGAAACGGTCGGGAAAAATTTCGTACATCACGCCGTTTTTCATCCAGTCCGGCGTGTGGAAACCGGGGATGACGAAGAAGTCGCCGAACGGCTGTTCGGTGCTGCTGGCGCCGACGGCGTTGTACCAGACCGTGTTGCTGCCGTCGTTGACCTGGAAGCGGTAGTACTTTTCCGAACTGCTGGCGGGGATGGTGCCTTGCCAGTAGTCGAACACGCCGGTGGGATCGTTGGCCACCCAGTGCATCGGTACCCAGTGGAAGGCGCTGTCGGCGCTGTCGTAGTACTTGATGTTGGCGCTGGTGATGTCGCCCTTGAAGGTGCGCAGCGTCAAGGTGACCGCCTGGCTGGCGGTGGGTTCGGCGTGGTTGTCGAACATCGGCCCCTGGTCGCTGAACAGGCCGGCCACCTCCACGTGGTTGTCGTTGGTTGCCGCGTACAGCGGCGCGCTGGCAGTGCCCAGCGCAAAGCAGGCCAATGCAGCGCATAGCCATGTGTTTCTGAAGTTCATCGGTCAAGCCCTCCCGTCATGATCGTCAAGGCAGGGCGGCGCTCCCGCGTGCTCGCGTCGCCGTCGTCGTGCGGGCTGTCGTGCCGCGCGCACGAGTTTCGATACTAGTCACGAGGTGGGGATGTCGACGGCGCTTGCATACGTATTCATGTGGGTGATGCCGGCGCACGGGGCATGAATACGTATGCAAAACGCCCGGTGCGGGGCCGGGCGTTTTGTGGGGTGCAGCGAGTTGGCGATCAGCTCAGCCAGCCGAAGATGTCTTCGGAATGGCCGGACTGGATGGCCAGCAGCGCTTCGCGCAGGCGCTGCGTGTTGGGGCCGATGTTGCCGTCGCCGACGGTGTATTCCTTGCCGTCGTGGATGAACGTGCCCACGCCCGACAACACCGCCGCCGTGCCCGACAACACCGCTTCGCCGGTCGGGATCCATGCCTTGATGTCGTCCACGGTGAAGTTGCGCTCGACCACTTCGTAACCGAGATGCCTGGCCAGGTGGATGACCGAATCACGCGTCACGCCATGCAGGAACGAACCGTCCAGCGGCTTGGTCAGCAGCTGCTTGTCATTGAGCAGGAAGAAGTTCGAGGCGCCGGTTTCCTGCACGTCGCCGTTGGGGCAAAACAGCACCTGGTCGGCTTTGTACGTGTTGCGCGCGTTGACCACGTGACGCATGGCCGCGGCGTAGTTGCCGCCGGTCTTGGCCTGGCCGAAGCCCGGCGTGCTGCGCATGCCTTTTTCTTCGATGAGGATGCGCAACGCGTGTGCGCCGCCGGCGAAGTAGTCGCCCACCGGCGAGGTGAGAATGTAGAACATCGCTTCCGTGGACGGGCGACCGGCCGCGCCGATGTTGGCCTCGGTGCCGAACAAGGTCGGACGGATGTACAGCGCGCCCGGCGGTTGCGGGATGTCGTCCTTGGCCTTGGCCACGGTGTCGCGGATCATCTTTTCGACCACGTCGGCCGACGGCACCGGCAGGCACAGCAGCTCGGCGCTGTGGCCAAGGCGGGCCACGTGGCGGTCGATGCGGAAGATGCGATAGCCGCCATCCGGCATGCGGAAGGCCTTCATGCCTTCAAAGCACTCGCTGCCGTAATGCAGGACGTGCGCGGCCGGATGCAGGCTGATCGGGGCGACGGGAGTCATCTCGGGCTGCGACCACTGACCGTTGCCGTACCGGGTCAGCATCATGAACTGAGAAAACACGGTGCCGAACGGTGCGGCTTTCTTCTCTTGAGCCATAAGTGTCGTGTGCTCCAATGTGGGCGGGGTCGAGCGCGTCTTGCGGCGCGACATCGAAAGTGCGATCCCGTGCGGCGCGGCTTGCCGTCGTGTCGCACAGATCTCCGTATCATAGCCCTTCGCGATGGCGGCGGCGTGCCTCAACCGGCCGCCGGGCCTGCCTTATGCCCAAAACGGAACATGCCCGACAAGCCATCCATCCGCATCGTCTGGGCCCGTGGCTGCCATGGCGATGACCGGTTGCGTCAGGCCGCTCGGAGACTCGACGCAACCGTGCGTGTGCGGCGCGCATCCCTCGTTTCTACTGCCAACGCAGGCCGGGCGACACGCCAAACAAGACCAGCGCGCCCCACACGGTCAAAATGCTGAAGCCGCACAAATAGACGACAAACAGCAGGTAAAAGAAGGCCGGACTGTCGTCGAGCGTGGGGCGTGGCCCGCGGTAGTCACTGCGAAAAGGCATTTCGCCAGCGCGAAAGCCGCGCCAGGTGATGATCAGGCCAAAGGTGCCGATCACCAGCAAAAACACGGTGGAAACCCAGCGACCGGCCATCAGACGGTTCCTTCAATCTTGCGGTGCCTGCGGACCAGCGCCACCACGGCCATCCAGATCAGGCTGGGCACGCCGACCATCAGCAATTCGAACGGCCACGGATTGTGCGATGTCGCGTCAATCATTGCCCCGAAAACAATCCGCAACAGCACAAACCCCATCACCACCGCCGGCACGGCCGCCGCCAACCGCCAGCCATGGCGCCAACGCCATGTCGCCCATGCGGGCCAGACGATCGCCGCCAGAATCACGGCAAACATCAGCAGTATCAAGACCACAGTCAGCATGTCCCCCTCCCGCGAAATGTGTCGCCGTCACCGCCCCTTCGCACTGTACGACGGCCATTGTCTTCGGTGCCATTGCCCGTCGACAACGGCCGCCGTCATTGCCGGCATTGCTTGCCGATCACAGGCTCCAGCCGCGCGGCCAGCGTACCGGGTGCCTGAAACGCTGTCCTGGTCTTCAACGCCCGAGCCGCGCACGCATGTCCTCGATGACGTTCATGTAATTGATATACGCGTCATACGGCGATTCGAACGGACTGAAGTATTGGTGCACGTCGCCGTCGGACCAGTGTTTGGTGGACATGTAATAGGTGTGGTCGCTGGTCAGCAGGCGGCGCCAGTCTTCCAGCAGTTTTTGGCCGTCTTTTCCCGGATGCGTCTGGCCATGGGCGCGTACCGGTTTTTCGAGGGCAAAGGCGGCGTCGAGGGCGGCGCGCTGGATGCGGTTGCCGTCCCAGGCGGAGGTGTCGCGTTCGAGATCGGCCCAGGAGACGGGGTCGGGGATGTCCAGTTGCGGCGCGTCGGCCGGGGCGTGGGCGGCTTGGGCGGCGGTGATGAAGTGGCTGCGGCCGCGGCGCAGCAGTTCGGCGGGCAGGGCGCGCATGAAGTCGAAGATGCCGGTGTCGGCCCATTGGTGTTCGCCGAAGGTTTCGTAATCCATGAACAGGCCGAGAAAACCGTCCGCGTCGATGCCGTCGACCCAGTCGGCGAAGCGTTCGGCGGTGAGTGGCCAAGCGGCCCATTGACGGTTGGAAAAGCGGAATGCGATGTCGTCGCTGAGGCGGTAATGGCGTGGCAGGGCGATGAGGCCGGGTGCGGCAGTGAAGCGCTGCGGGTGCGTGGCGGCGCGTTCGTCCATGAGACGGTCGGCGCCTTCCATGCACAACGCGGTGTAGCCGAGGGAGGCGACCTGGCGCGCGACGTGGTTGTCGACGATGAGCTCGGTGTTGCGGAACACGCGACCGGGTGGGCCGAGCAGACGCGTGCACACGGCGCGGTGGTGCTCGACTTCGTCGGCAAATTCGCGCGGGCTGTACAGTGCGGCCAGCGTGTGGTGCGAGGTTTCGGACAAGAGTTCCACATGCCCGGTGGCGATGAGCTGGCGGAACGACAGCAACGCGTCCGGTGCGTAGGCGGCCATTTGTTCCAGCGCCGTCGCGGTGATGGAAAAGCTGACGCGAAAATGCGGTTGATGCCGCGCGATCAATTCGCGCAGCAGCGCGTTCATCGGCAGGTAGCATTTGTCGGCGACGCGGCGCGTGATGGCGGCGTTGGCGGTGGCGTCGAAATAATCGTGGTCGCGGCCGACTTCGGCGTAGGTGTAGCGGCGCAGGCGCCACGGCTGATGCACCTGGAAGTAGAAACACAGCTCACGCGCCATGCGTTTCTCCGTCGATGGCCAGTCGTGCTGGACCGAGGGCGATGCCGGCCTGCGCGTAGCCGCGCACGATGGCGATGGCCGAGGTGTCCCACGACAGCGACGCCAGTTGCGCGCGGCCTTCGTCGACCAGTTGCTCGGCGAGGATCGGCAGGCGCAGCACGGCCAGCATCTGGTCGGCCAGTTTGGCGTGATCCCAGAAGTCGGCCTGCAGGCTGTGGCCGATGACTTCGCGCACGCCGGACTGGCGCGACACGATGACCGGCGTGCCGGCGCGCAGGGCTTCCAGCGCGACGAGGCCGAACGGCTCGGACACGCTGGGCATGACCAGCAGACTTGCTTGCGCCAGCAGGCGGTCGACGCGGCCGGGCGTGAGAAAGCCGCGAAACTCCACGCGGTCGGCGACGCCCAGATCTTGCGCCTGCCGCTGCAAGCGTTCGCGCATGTCGCCGCTGCCGCAAATGAGGAAGCGTGCCTTGGGATTGTGCTTGGCGGCGATGGCGGCGGCGGTGAGGAAATGGTCCGGGCCTTTCTGGAAGGTCAGCCGGCCCAGGAACACGATCCACGGTTGTCGCCGCGAGCGGTCGCTGTGCGGCAGCGCCGGCAGCGGGCCGTCCGGTGCGTTGTAGACCACGCTGACCTTGTCGGCAGGAACGTCGTAATGCGTGATCAGCACGTGGCGCGTGTAGTCGCTGACGGCGAAAACGTGCGTGGCGCGCTGGCAGGCGCGGCGCTCGATGGCGGCGATGGCCGGATTGGCGCCGTCGCCGCTGCGGTCGAATTCGGTCGAATGCACGTGCAAAAACAGCGGCAGGTGATGGCGCTCGGCGACGGCGACGGCGGCCGGGAAGGTCATCCAGTCGTGCGCGTGAACAAGATCGGCACGGGCGCGGTCGGAGACGGTCAGCGCGTAGTCGGCAAAACGTTTGACTTGATGGCCGAGGTCGCTGCCGTAGATCGCGTTCTTGTCTTGCACGGGGCGATCAAGCGGGCGATGCGTCGGCTTGATGGTGGCGTTGGCGGCAAGGTGCGTGCTGGGCCGCGCGTACGGGGTGAGGTGAATGTCGGCATCCAGCCATTGCAGCTTGCCGGCGTCGGGCGTGATGTGCCGCGCGCCGCACGCCAGCAGCCATTCGCGCGCGCCGGCCACGCGCAGGTGTTTGCCGCTGCGCCGCGGGGTGAAGTGCGGCAGCAGAAACAGCACGTCCAGGCCCAGGTCGGACAGGCCGTGCGCGATGCCCTGGCTGGCTTTGCCCAAACCCCCGGTGAAGCGTGGCGGGTATTCCCAGCCAAGCATCAGCACGCGTGGGGTTGGTTCGCCATTCACATCCATTGCCTTGCCAAAAAGACCGTGGCCCACCGCGCACGCAAGCGTGGCGACCAGGGGTGTTCCCGAGGGTGACACAGGTGTGATGGCGGCTTGGTCAAACCGCACGGTACCCGTGTCGTTGTTGCCCGGCACGTGGGGCAATGTGTCGGGCAACTCCGGTTGAAGGTGGTGACGGCCGGCTGCTTTGACAAGCCGTCACGGTGTCGCAGACCGGCGCGGTTCAGGCGCCGGTCGGGCTGCCGGCGGCGTCGGCGTGCTGGCCGCCGCCCAGCGGCAACAGCAGCAGGCGCCAGTCGTGGCCTTCCCAACCACGCGCATCGGCAAAGTGGCGGGTGAACTCGAACGAGGCGCGCGCGCCGCTGGCGGCCATGTCGATGCGCACGCCGTGGCGGCCCAGGCCCAGTGGCTCGCTGTCGCGTTCGGCTACTTGCTTCCAGTTGTCGATGCCGTAGTGCAGCGTGAACGGCGCGTCGGCTTCGACCAGCAGTTCGCCCTGACGCGGCACGGCGCGGCAGGGTGTGGTTTCGCGCCAGTGCGCGGTGCGCGGCGTGCGCGGCTTGGCGTAGCGCGTGGCCACGGCCGGCAGTTGCTCGGCCGGCACGCCGCATTGCATGGTGGCGGCCAGTTTGATGAGCTCGCCGTGCGCCCACACCAGCGGCATGGCGCTGCCGGAAGGACGGCCCGGTTCGAGGTAATGCTCGGGGATGGGATCGGTATCCCACACCTGTTCGGGAATCATGCCGCCGCGGCTGGCCGAAGCCAGCATGGCCTTGACGTAGGGCATGGCGTCCTCGCCGGCCAGGAACGCGTAGTGGCCGCGCTCGCCGGTCAAAAGTGGCCAGGCGCGACCGGTGCCGGTGCCGTCGAAGGCGCTGCCGTCGGCGTGTTCGCCGTAACCGTCCTCGTTGTAGCGGTGGTAGAACGGGCCGGTGGGCGTGTCCACGCGCAGCACGGCGTCGACCAGTTTGGTGGTTTCGACGATGCGTGGATCATTGGCCGCGCGCAGGCCCAGACGCACCAGATACAGGTATTCCATGCCCAGCAAATCGCGCGCCGGCAGCGTGAAGTCGCCGCGGTTTTTCAGAGCCACTTCGCCGCGTTGCGCGTTCTGTCCCGGTGGTGCCAGGCGCACGTAGTGGCCGTGCGTGCCATGTTTGCGGTCGAGGTCGGTGTCGTGCGCGTACAGCCACGATTCGATGCGCGCGTTCCAGTTGTCGGCCAGCGACAGCGCGTAATCGGCCTCCTTGCCGGTGATGAAGCCGCACGCGGCGCCGGCGACCAGCGCGGCGATGGCGGCGGCGATGGTGAACGGGTTGATGCCGGCGTTTTCTTCCCAGCGATCCTGTTGCGACGAGGGGCCGGACGCGGCGACGTAGCGCAACGCGCGTTCGACCATTTCGGTGGCTTCCTTGCGCAGGTCGCCCAGTTCGTTCATGTGGTCGAGCTTGGCGGCCAGCAGCACGGGCAGGGCGGCTTCGTCGAGCTGGATGCCGTGCCAGTACGGGCGGCCGTCGGCGAAGAAGTTTTGCAGCCAGTGGCCGTCGTCCTGCTGGGTGGCGATGAGGTAGGCGAGCATGGCGCGCGCCTCGCGGAAATGGCCGCAGGCGAGCATGGCGAAGCCGGCTTCGACGGCGTCGCGCGGCCACACCAGGTGATAGCCGCCGGGATCGTCGCGCGAGTAGCCCCACGGCACGCTCATGCTGGCCACGATGGCACCGGGAAAGGTGTTGTCGTCGTGGGTCTTGAGCACGGCGGCGGCGCGGCGCACGGCCTGCACGATGGTGTCGTCGGCGCCGGGACAGTTGAGCGGCTTGGCCCAGCGCTCCCAGCCGGCGACATACGCTTCCCTGGCTTCGTCGAAGCCGCAGGCCAGCGACGACAGCGCCAGCGTGCGCGCGCCTTCCACGGTGTTGCCGAAGCCCAGCGCCAGCATGCCGGCGTTGGCGGCCAGCTCGCCCATCAGCGCCACGTTGCCGTTGGTGGCGCGTTCGTGGGTCCACGTCATGGCGTCGTGCTGGTGGAAATCCTGCCAGCCGTCGGAGCTGCCGACGAAGCCGGCACTGCCGCGCGTGAAGCCGTGGTCGGCGACCAGCATCAGCGCGGTTTCGTTCTTGATCGCGGCCAGGCCTTGCGGCATGACCAGCGCGGTGTTGCCGTGGCCGGAGCCTTCCAGATGCGGCGCGACAAGTGCGTACAGACGCAGGTTTTCGCCGGTCAGGCGGTAGCGGATCAGGACGACGTCGCGCTTCGGATCGGCCAGCACTTCCAGTTGCAGCTGGAAGCGCGGGTCGCGGTGGGTGACTTGCGGCAGCGGCACGGCCGGCGCCGGTGTCGTCAGCTGGTAGTCGTTGCCGCGCTTGACCTCGACCCAGAAGTCGTCGCCGGCGACGATGAAACCCTGGTCGCGGATTTGCGGCATGGAGCAGCTGGGCCAGTACACCTCGTTGAGGATGCCGCGGCCGATGGTGAACCAGATGCGGCTGGTGCCCAGCGCGGTGCCGACGGTGTCCTTGCTGCTGCGCGCCCAGGTGGGCGTGATGCCGGGCCAGCCCGGCGCGTTCATGCCGGGTCTCCGTCCGTGAGCTTGACCGGTCGCCAGTGGTGGCCGGCGTTCAGCAGGCGATCCTGCGTGGCCGGGCCTTCGGAGCCGGCGGCGTAGCTGTCGGGCTGGCCTTTTTTCCACGCCTTCAACACCGGGTCGAGCAGGCGCCAGGCCCATTCGACTTCGTCGAAACGCAGGAAGTGCGTGCGATCGCCTTCGAGCGCGTCCATCAGCAATTGCTCGTAGGCGGAAAAGCCGGTGTCGGTGGTGTCGTACGGCGAGGTCAGGCTGACCTGGTGGCCGTCAAGATCCAGCCCCGGCTCCTTGGCGTTGGCGATGAGCGTCATGGTCTGATCTGGCTTCATGCGGAACACCATCCAGTTGTTGGCCGCCTTGACCGCGCCGGGTAGGGCGCCGGGTGTCTGCTTGAACTGCACGGCGATTTCGGAGCAGTTGCTGGCCATGCGCTTGCCGCTGCGCAGGTAGAACGGCACGCCTTGCCAGCGCCAGTTGTCCACCTCGAAACGCAATGCGGCAAAGGTCTCGGTGATGGAATCGTCCGGGATGCCGGGTTCCTTGCGGTACGCGGCGAGCTTTTTGCGGCCCAGCTTGCCGGCGCCGTACTGGCCGCGCACGGCATGCTTGTCGACGTTGCGCGCGGTGATCGGCTTGACCGAGCGCAGCACCTCGACCTTGTGGTCGCGCAGCACGTCGGCGTCCCATTCCGACAACGGCTCGATGGCGGTCAGGCTGAACAGCTGCATCAGGTGGTTTTGCAGCATGTCGCGCAGCGCGCCGGCATGGTCGTAATAAGCGGCGCGTTTTTCCACGCCCAGGGTTTCGGCGTAGGTGATCTGTATTTGCGCGATGTGGTTGGCGTTCCACACCGGTTCCAGAAAACGGTTGGCAAAGCGGAACACCAGCAGGTTCTGCGTGGCTTCCTTGCCGAGAAAATGGTCGATGCGCAGGATCTGTTCTTCTTGCCAGTGCTTGTGCATTTGCGTGCGCAGTTTTTCGGCGCTGGCAAGGTCGGTGCCGAAGGGCTTTTCGACGACCAGGGTGCGCTGGCCGCGTTTGGGCGGCGTGGCAAAACCGGCTTCGCCCAAGGCTTGGGCGGCCGGTCCGAACAGCGGCGGCGGCAGGGCCAGGTAAAACAGCGAGTGCGGCGCCAGTTTGTCTTTGAGCTGGGCCATCTGTTCGGCTTCGAGCTGGCCGCTGACGTAATCGAGGTTGTTGCAGAAGCTGTCGCAGGCGTCCTGCGTGAAGTCTTCGGCAAATGCCTTGAGCGCCTTGCGGATGTGCTTTTCGAAGCGCTCGCGGCTCCAGGTTTCCATCGCGTAGCCGACGATCTTGAGATCGGGCGTCAGGCCCAGCTTGTGCAACCGGTACAGGGCCGGCATCAGGAGGCGTTTGGTGAGGTCGCCGGTTGCTCCAAGGATGACAAGTGTCGTGTCGCTCATGAGGCTCTCCTGAGGTGGATTGTGGCTGGCGTGGTTGCCAGCTTGCATTGCTTCCGCAGCTTGTTGACAGTCTGGATGGTGTGTTGTTCCGCGGTGGTCAAACTGATGGAGCGAGGGATGGCTTTGGGTTGTGACAGCTGGATGCCTGTTGCACCGTGGGTGGTTGTGGGAGCCCGCCTGCGGGCGGGGGAGACTGGCACTTGCCAATCATCGTGCTTTCGCGCGCAGGCGCGCTCCCACAAACAAGTCCGCCGGGGTGTCAGGCTTTTTTCTCGTCGTGGCCGCCGAAGGCGTGGCGCATGGCGGACATGACCTGGTTGGCGAACAGGTCGCGGTCGCGCGAGGTGAAGCGGCCGAACAGCGCCGAGGTGAGCGTCGGCGTGGGCACGCCTTCCTCAATCGCGGCCAGCGCCGTCCAGCGGCCTTCGCCGGAGTCGGACACGCGGCCGGAATAATGCGCCAGCGTCGGATCCTTGCTCATCTCGATGGCGGTCAGGTCGAGCAGCCACGAACCGACCACGCTGCCGCGACGCCACACTTCGACCACGTCGTGGATGGGCAGCTCGTACTGGTAGTGCTCGGGATGCTCCATCGGCGCGGTTTCAGCGTCGGCCGTCACTTCCTTCTTGCCGGCGTTGGCGTGCTTGAGGATGTTCAGGCCTTCGGCGTAGGCGGCCATCAAGCCGTACTCGATGCCGTTGTGCACCATTTTGACGAAGTGGCCGGCACCGTTCGGGCCGCAATACAGATAGCCGTTTTCGGCCGGGCCGGGCGTGCCTTCGCGGCCGGGTGTGCGCTCGGCGGTCGCCACGCCCGGGGCCAGCGCCTTGAACGCCGGCTCGAGGTGCTCGTAGGCCGCTTCCGGGCCGCCGATCATCTGGCAGTAACCGCGCTCGGCGCCCCACACGCCGCCGCTGACGCCGACGTCGACGTAGTTGATGTTCTTTTCGGCCAGGTGTTTGGAACGGCGGATGTCGTCGACGTAATGCGAGTTGCCGCCGTCGATGAGGGTGTCGCCGGCATCCAGCAGCGGGATCAGCTCTTCAAGCACGCCGTCGACCACGGCGGTCGGCAGCATCATCCAGATCGAGCGCGGCGCGTCCAGCTTGGCGACCAGGTCCTTGAGGTCGCTGGCGCTTTGGGCACCGGCTTGTTCGACGGCCTTGCGGGCCTGCTCGGAACGGTCGAAACCGACGCAATCCACGCCGGCGGCCTGCATGCGGCGGACCATGTTGAGGCCCATGCGGCCCAGGCCGATCATGCCCAGCTGAAGTGTGTTCTCGTTGCTCATCAAAGGTGCTCCCAAAGCCGGAAACCGCCGGCGAATGCGTTGCTGTTGTCGCCGCGACGAACGCCGTCGGGCAAAGTGTCGAAATGGTGGACGTTGCCGCCGCCCAGGACCACGTAGTCGGGTTCCATGGCGTGGCACAGGGTGTCAATCACGTCCAGCACGTTTTGCTTCCAGGTGGCGCTGTCGGCCTCGCGTGTGGCCTCGCTGACGAAGTATTCGTAGTCGTGCCCGCGGAAGGGCAGATGCGCCAGTTCCATCGGTTCGACATGGCCGTCCACGACCATGGCCGAACCCAGCCCCGTGCCCAGGCCGAGGAACAACATGCGGCCGCCTTCGTAGCTGCCCAGCGCCTGCATGGCGGCGTCGTTCAGGATGCACACCGGACGGCCAAACGCCAGCGCGAAATTGAAGCCGACCCAGCCCGGTCCCAGGTTGACCGGCTCGGCCAGGATGCGGCCGTGCACGACCGGCGCCGGGATGCCGATGCTGACGCAGTCGAAAGCCTTGCCCTTGAGTGCGACCTTGAGCTGGTCGAGCATCTGCTGCGGCGTCATGTCCGGGCCGGAGGTGAATTGCACTTCCTTGCGCGCGCCGCTGATGAGCGCCTTGACGTGGGTGCCGCCGATGTCCAGCGTCAGCACTTTCTTGGCGTTGTCGGCGGGCTTGGGCGATTCGACGCGCGCCTTGCGGTACCAGCGGATGGCCGCGTTGGTGGAGGCGTCGTGCTTGAGGCGCGCGCTGGGCGATTCGATTTCGGCGGCCACTTTCTTGGCCAGCACCTTGCCCAGTTCCACGCCCCACTGGTCGAACGGGTCGATGTTCCAGATGGCGGCCTGGGTGAACACGCTGTGTTCGTAGGCGGCGATCAGCGCGCCCAGCGCGTGCGGGGTGAGACGGTCGGCCGTGAACAGGCTGGACGGGCGGTTGCCTTCGAACACCTTGTGCGGCACCAGCTTGGCCGGCGTGCCTTCGGCACGCACTTCGGCTGCGGTCTTGCCCATGGCCAGTGCTTCGGCCTGCGCGATGACGTTGGCGATGAGCAGGTCGTGATGCTTGCCGAGCGGGTTGAGCGTTTCGGCAAAGGCGATGAAATCGCACGGAATCAGCGGCGTGCCTTGGTGGATCAGCTGATAGAACGAGTGCTGGCCGTTGGTACCCGGCTCGCCCCAGAAAATCGGGCCGGTGGCGTAGTCGACATGCTTGCCTTCCAGCGTGACGTGCTTGCCGTTGGACTCCATGTTGAGCTGCTGCAGGTAGGCCGGAAAGCGCTTGAGGTATTGCTCGTACGGCAGCACGGCGACGGTCTGGGTGCCGAAGAAATTGGTGTACCAGACGTTCAGCAGGCCCATGATGACGGGCAGGTTTTTTTCCAGCGGCGCGCTGTGGAAATGCTCGTCCATGGCGTGGAAGCCGGCCAGCATTTCGTGGAACGCATCGCGGCCGATGGCGATCATGGTCGACAGGCCGATGGCCGAATCCATCGAGTAGCGGCCGCCGACCCAGTCCCAGAAACCGAACATGTTGGCGGTGTCGATGCCGAACGCGCCGACCGCCTCGTGGTTGGTCGACAGCGCCACGAAGTGATGCTTGATGGCGCCCTTGTTGCCGCGCCCGGCGGCCGCCAGCAGCCAGTCGCGCGCGGTGTGCGCGTTGGTCATCGTCTCCAGCGTGGTAAACGTTTTGGAGGCGACGATGAACAGCGTTTCGTCGGCGCGCAGGTCGTGCACGGCCTCGGCGAAATCGGTGCCGTCGACGTTGGACACGAAGCGCACGGTGAGGTCGCGGTCGCTGTAATGACGCAGCGCCTCGTAGGCCATCACCGGGCCCAGGTCGGAACCGCCGATGCCGATGTTGATGATGTTCTTGATGCGCCGGCCATTGAAGCCGAGCCATTCGCCGGCACGGATCTTGTTGGCGCAGTCGGCCATGCGGCGCAGGGTTTCGTGCACTTCGGGCACGACGTTTTCGCCGTCGACCTTGATGACGGCATCGGCCGGCGCACGCAGGGCAATGTGCAGGGCCGCGCGCTGCTCGGTCGGGTTGACTTTTGCGCCGGCGAACATGGCGTCGCGGCGGGCTTCAAGGTTGGCTTCGCGGGCCAGCGCGAACAGTTTTTCCAGCGCGGCCGCGTCGATGCGGTGCTTGGAGTAGTCCAGATGCCAGCCGGCGCCGTCGACGGCAAAGCGGCGCGCGCGCTGGGCGTCGTCGGCAAACAGCGTGCGCAGATGCTTGCGGGCGAGGGATTTTTGCTGGCGTTCCAGCGCTTTCCAGCTTTTGCTGTCGGTCAACGTGCTCATGCCATGTCTCCGTGTACTGTCGTTGGAATGCGACTCAACCATGCCCATTCCGGGCGACCGACAACCTGCTGCATGGCATGTACTCCGTGAAGTGATCCGGACACGGTAACCCATTGACCGCGTTTCCGGGCGAGGATACGCCGCCTGACCGAATGATTCAGGTGCATATGCGGCGCCCGTGAAAGGCACCTGCGCAATGCCCGTCGGCTGAGGTAGTGTTGAGGCATTGACCCCAGGCGGGAGAAGCGGCACGTCATGAAGGCACTCATCGGGCTGTTTGTGCGCATCTACCAGAAGTGGAAACACGACGTGATGATGGACAGCGATTTCCATCCGTCGATCAGCATTCTCAAGGTGTCTTTCATCGCATTGTTCATCGGTGGCGCGGCCGCCGTCATTGCGTGGATCCTGTATCGCGCGATTGGCTTGGTGACGCACCTGGCTTTCGCCGGGCAATGGAATTTCAACTTCGTGCAGCCGTCCACATTGCATGCGCCGTGGTGGGTCATCCTGATCGCGCCGATCATCGGCGGCGTGCTGATCGGCTACATGGCGCGCTACGGTACCGACCGCATCCGCGGGCACGGCATCCCCGAGGCGCTGGAAGCCATCCTGTACCGCAAGTCGAAGATGCTGCTGAAGGTGGCGATCCTGAAGCCGATTTCCTCGGCCATCGCCATCGGCACCGGCGGCCCGTTCGGTGCCGAAGGGCCGATCATCATGACCGGCGGCGCGGTCGGCTCGCTGGTCGGACAGGTGTTTTACCTCACCTCGCTGGAGCGGCGCACGCTGCTGGTGGCCGGCGCCTGCGCGGGCATGGCGGCGACCTTTTCCACACCGATCGCGGCGACCCTCGTGGGGGTGGAAATGCTGCTGTTCGAAATGCGCCCGCGCAGCACCATTCCGGTGGCCATCGCCTGTTTTGTCGCGGCCGGGTTGCGGCCGTTTTTGATTGGTCCGGGGCCGCTGTTTCCCATCGACTTCACGTTCCATCTGACCATTGCCGACCTGGGCATGGCGGCGGTCAGCGGTTTTCTGGCCGGGCTTTTGGCCACGCTGGTGACGTTTTTGGTCTACAAGGCCGAAGACCTGTACCACAAGCTGCCGGTGCACTGGATGTGGTGGCCGGCGATCGGCGCGGCGGTGGTCGGCATTGGCGGCATCATCGACCCGCAGACGCTGGGCGTGGGCTACGTCATCATCGATGAGCTGCTGACCGGCAAAATCGTCGGCACCGGCATTGTCATTTTCATGGCCGTCAAGGCGATCATCTGGATCACCTATCTGAGCAGCGGCACCTCGGGCGGAACCCTGGCGCCGTTATTGGCGCTGGGTGCCGGCCTGGGCGCGCTGGAAGCGATGATCTTTCCCGGCCCGGCGCCGCTGCTGTGGCCGCTTCTTGGCATGGGCGCGATGCTGGCCGCGGTGATGCGCATGCCGTTCACCTCGATCATGTTCGCGCTGGAGCTGACCGGCAATGCCAGCGTGCTGCCGGCGCTGCTGATCACCTGCATCACGGCCTACGGCACCAGCGTGTTCGTGATGAAGCGCTCCATTTTGACCGAGAAGATCGCGCGCCACGGGCTGGACATTTTCCGGCCGTACGTGGTCGACCGCATGGAATACATGGCGGTCAGGGACGTGATGACGAAGGAGGTCACGAGCGTGTCGGCGCATTTTTCGCCGAGCGAGGTGCAGGCGCGGTTTTTCGGTCCGGACCAGAAATTTCGCGCGTTTCCGGTGGTCACCGACGAGGGCGTGGTGCGCGGTCTGGTCACGCGCGACATCCTGCAGGGTTGGCTGGCGGATGCGGACAAGGCCGATTTGTCGCTGGACGAGTTAATGGGGCACGATCCGGTGGTTGTGCATCCCGAGGAAAGCTGCCGCGCCGTGGCCATCCGCGCGGCGGTGGAAAAGCTTGACCGCCTGCCGGTCGTTGACGCGCAGTTGAAGCTGGTCGGCATGGTGACGCGGCACGACCTGCTGGAAACACGCGCCTACCAGTACAACGAGGAAGTGCTGCGCGAAGGCCTGTTCGGCAAAAAACACGGTGCGGGCAAGCCTGGCGTCTAAGCGGTCTTGCGGTTTTTCGCCAGCTTGAGTTCGTCGACCAGAAAGGCCACGAAGGCGCGCACCTTGGCCGGCGGATTGGCCGCATGGACGGCGTGGAAGCTGCCGGCCGGCAGGCGCTGATGCGGCAGCAACCGCGTCAATCGACCGGCCGCGACGTCGGCCCGCACCATGAAATCGGGCAGCACGGCCACGCCGGCGCCGGCCATGGCCATGGCGTGCATGGCGGCGGCGCTGTTGACCTGCGCGGCGGCGGACAGATCCACACGTTGCGTGTGCCCGTTGCGCGCCGTGAACGTCCAGCGTCGGGGTGATCGCAGCGAACCCAGCACGACGGCGGGATGCGCGGCCAGGTCGCGCGGGTGTTGCGGCGTGCCGCGCGCCTTCAGGTGGCAGGGCGCGGCGACCAGCCATTGCTGGAAGGTGTCGAGCTGGCGCGCGTGCAGGCTCGAGTCGGCCAGCGGCCCGCCGCGGATGGCCAGATCGAAGCGGTCGCCGATGAGGTCGCGCGAGGCATCGTCCAGCACCAGATCGGCGCGCATGTCGGGATAGCGGCGCAGAAATTTTGCCAGCGCCGGCGCGATGACCGTGATGCCGTAGTTGACCGAGGCGGTCAGCCGCAGGGTGCCGGTCGGCACGTCGCGGCCGGCGCCGGCGCGCGCGATGGCCTGGTCGGTTTCATCCAGTATGCGCACGCAATCGGCATGAAACGCCTGGCCGGCTTCGGTCAGCGCCATGCGTCGGGTCGAGCGCGTGACGAGGCTCACGCCCAGCTCGCGTTCCAGCTGGGCGAGGTGGCGGCTGACCATGGCCTTGGTCAGGCCCAGATCGTCGGCGGCGGCCGTGAACGAGCCGGCGCGGATCAGCGCGACGAAGACGGCAAGGCGGTTGAGGTTGACAGGTGACTGGCTCAAATTTGTCAACTGAAAGTAAACAGTGATTTCTTATTATGCCTGTTTATCGAGACAAAGAGGGCATGGATGATGTGTCTGCCTTCTTTGAGCGGTCTGGAGATTCGTCATGAAAATGGTTTTGTTCGGTGCCACCGGCCACGTGGGTCGCGCCATCCTCAATGAGGCCGTCGCGCGCGGGCATGCCGTGACCGCCGTGGTGCGCGATGCGGCGCGTTTGGGCGTGGTGCCCGAAAGCGTGCGCGTGGTGGTGGGCGATGTCGCGCAACCGGCGACGTGGCGCGAGGCCGTGCGTGGTCAGGATGCCGTGATTGCCAGCTTGTCGGCGCGCCGCGATGGCAATCACGATTTGCTGGCGGTGCATGCGCAGGCGTTCATCGACAACCTGCCGGCGGTGGGTGTGACACGCCTTGTCTGGGTTGGCGGCGCGGGCAGCCTGGAAGTGGCGCCTGGCGTGCGCGTGGTCGATACGCCGGACTTTCCCGCGGCATGGAGGGACGAAGCGCTGGGACAGGGCAAGGCGTTGGAGGTTTTCCGTGCGCGGGGCGATGCGTTGGACTGGGTGTATGTCAGCCCGGCGGCGCTGCTGGATGATGCCGAGCCCAAGGGGCATTGCCGCGTGGGCGGTGAGCAGTTGTTGGTGGATGCGCAGGGCAACAGCCACATCGGCGTGATCGATTACGCTGCCGGTTTGCTGGATCAGTTGGATCGCCCCGAGGTCACGCGTCGGCGTATCACGTTGGCCGATTGAGGCGGTGGGCGGCGGATGCGCTGCGCTTGTCCGCCCTACGGGCGTTGGGCCGCGATGCTGTGCAGGTCGGACAAGCGCAGCGCATCCGACGTGGGCTTGGGCAACGTTGTCCACAGAACCTGTGGACAACGTTGTGGACGGGGGCGTGAACAAGCCATGCAAAGGCCCGTGGCTGCAGACGTCGTTGACGCGTTGATTAAAAATTGACCACCTTGTCAGTGAGTGGACAACTTGGTCGCGGCGGCGGGCGTCGAGTCCTGTTCCGGCGTGGTGGATGCTTCCTTGGCCGCGGCCTGGTTCCAGCGGCGCAGGCCCTGCACCGACATCAGCACGAAAACGGCGTACAGCACGGCGGTGATGTCGAGGGCTTTGTAGATGTATTCGCCGACGTAGATGGTGTCCACGGCGATCCACATCCACCACGTGGCGGCGTGCCGCTTGGCGTCCCACCATTGGCCGACCAGGCTGTAGGACGTGAGCGCGCTGTCCAGCCAGGGCAGCGCGGCATCGGTGTAGCGGTGCATCAGGTAGCCGAGGACCGCGGCGCCGACCGCGCCGAGGGCCAGATGCAGCACCGCCGGTTTCAGGCCCAACGGCGCCACGCGCACGCGCTGGCTGTCGTCCAGGTGCCTGGCCCAGTGGATCCACGTGTACACGATCATCACACCGAAAACGCCTTGCAGCAGCGCGTCCGAATACAGCCTGGCCTGGATGAACACCCAGCCGTAGACGACGACCGACACCAAGCCGATCACACAGCTGGAAAGCTTGCGCTGCATCGTCAGCCACACGCCCCACAGGCTCAGAATGGCGCCAACCAGCTCGGTCCAGTCCATCGTCACAGGCCTATGGTGAGGGTCAGCCGGGCCAGCCGCGGCGTGCCCGGAAACAGGAAGCTGTCGCCGCCGGAAGTGCCGGTGTCACGCCAGTAGAAGCGGTTGAAAAGATTGTGGATGCTCAGCCGCCACGTCAGCGGATGGGCACCCCAGTGCGTGGCGTAGCCCAGCCCGGCGTTGAACACATTGTAGGCCGGCACGCGTACCTTGCCGTCGGGCGTGGCGACGTTGGGCGCGACGTAGCGCCAGCCACCCAGCACCGTCCATTGCGGCGCGAACGGCAGGCGGTATTGCGCGTACAGCGCGCCGCGCAGCTTCGGCACGTTGACGACCTGATGGCCTTCGTAAGCGGGCGTGCCGGTGTCGGTGGCGCGCGCGCGGATGACGCTCACGCTGGCGTTGAGGCGCAGGTCGCGGGTGATCTGGCCGTTGGCGGCCAGTTCCAGCCCGGTGTGCACTTCGCGGCCGTGTTGCACGAAGGTGAAACCGGCCGGCGACGTGTCCGGCATGGCGTACTGGTACGGCTCGTTGATGCGATACAGCGCGGCGCTCAAATCGAGCGCGTCGCTGGCGCGGTACTTGATGCCGGTTTCCAGCTGGCGCGACAGGCGCGGGCCGAGGAAGGCATCGCCGTTGCTGGCCCACCACGGCGCTTCCTCGCCCAGCGACAGGCCCTTGCTCCAGCTGGCGTACAGCGTGGTCGGCGCGCCGGGCTGCCACAGCACGGCCACTTGCGGCAGGGCGCGGCTCATGCGCGTGTCGCGCTCGGGCGTGCCGTCGCTGGCGTACGCGCGCTCGTGCAGGCGCACGAAATGGCCACCGACGACGGCTTGCCAATGCGTTGCCAGTTGCATGCGGTCCAGCGCGAAGGCGGTGTGTTGCCAGTCGGTCAGGCGGCGTGCGGACGGGCCGGGCTCGTCGCCGGTGGTCGGAAAGTACGGCGGGTTGGCATCGCTGATGTTGGCCGTGCCGACGTAGTCGTACACCTCGACGCGGCGGTCGATGGTGCGCTGGAAGGCGCTCACGCCGACGCTCAGATGATGCGTGACGCCACCGGTCGCAAACTGGCCGGCCAGCGTGGCGCGACCCTGGTTGGCCACGCGGGTGTCGTCCGGGCTGCGGTATTCGTAGATGTCGTAGTCGCCGTTGGGCGCGAAAAAGTTGCCGGGGTGGCTGTCGTCGGCGCATTCGGGCGCGTAGGCGCAACCGTAGGCGTAGGCCACGTTGTCGTTGATGACGCTGCGGCTGTGGCCGGCGGCCAGGTGCAGCTGCCAGTTGTCCGTGAGCGCGTCGTTGAAGCGCACGCTGGTGTTGGACGTGTGGATGGTGACCGGGCGCTGCCACGGTTCGAAGCCCAGCATTTGGGTGTTGCTGGCGTGTTGCGGAATGGTCGTGCCGCCCAAAAGCTGGTAGCCCGACACCGAGCGCTGCGCGTTGGCCTGGTAGTTGGAATCAATCTGCAACGTGGCGTCGGGCGTGACGTGCCAGTCGGCCGCGACAGAATAGAAATTGCGCCGGCCGTCGGCGTGGTCGACCCACGAGTGGACCTTGTTCCAGGCCAGGTTCACGCGCACGCCAAAATCGCTGGTCAGCCATTTGCCGACGTCCAGCGCACCGTAGCGCGAGCCGTGCGAATCGGTGCCCAGCGTCAGCTTGCGCACGTTGGCGGGGCGCTTGGTGACGTAATCGACCACGCCGCCCGGTTCCATCACGCCGCCCTGGATGCCGGCCAGGCCCTTGAGGATCTCGACCGATTGCACGTCTTCCAGCGCCACGCGCTGCTCGCCGACCACGGTGAGGTTGTTGATGCGGTACGCCGTGGCGTAATCGAGCGGAAAACCGCGGATGGTGATGTTCTGGTAGTAGCCGACGGCGGCGTAGTCGTCGCCCAGCGAGGCGTCATGGCGCACCAGTTCGCGCAGGTTGCGCACGTGGTAATCGCTCAGCGTCTGTCGCGACAGCACGCTGACGGCGGCCGGCGTGTCGTGCAAGCTGGCCGCGCCGTAGGCGTTGATGCCGGTGTTGTCGGGATTGGGCGCGGCCTTGGCCTTGACCTGCACGGATGGCAGGTCGGTCGATTGCACCGGTTGGTCGGTGTTTGCGGAAGAAGCGCCTGGCCTGGCGTGCGTCGGGGCCGCCGTCGCGATGATCGGCAGCAGGGCCAGCAGCAGGGGAGTGTGGGTGAGTTTCATCGTCGTCGTCTTGAGGCAATGGGGACGAAACGGCGATGCGCCAGCGTCGCGCGAATGCGCGTGCATCCGTGCGTGCCAGACAAGCTCCCTTCGCCGGTACTAACCGGATCAGGTTCCAAGGGTTTCTCTCAGCCCAGCGACACTGGGCACCCCCGCTTCAGGCGGCTATTGAAGCACAAAATGTCTGCAGCCGTGCAAGCGCGGATTTGGCATGAAGGCATGCCAGACGGTTTCGCCGGAGCCATCGCGCGCGGGCGAAGGCCGGCTCCCCGATGGTTTTGTAGGAGCCCGCCCGCGGGCGAAAAGGTCTTGCCTCATGCCAGCATCTGGCCATCGCGCGCAGGCGCGCTCCTACGGGGGCTTTTTGCCTTTGTGGGAGCCCACCTGCGGGCGATCAACCGGCGATGGCTTGCGTGAAGCGTTGTCCTTGCGGCGTGTCGAACCAGTGGGCATGGCCGAGCAGGAATGTGCGGTAAGCCACGTCGGCGTGCTCGGTGTGATGCGTGATGCCGTGGAAATACTCGATCTCGGATACGGCAAAATCCAGGTGCACGACGGGCAGCAGGTCGGCCAGCCATTGGCGCTCGGCCAAGGTCAACGGCAGCACTTCGGCGTAGCCGTCGACGAGGGCGTTGGCGGTGTCCGGATGGCCGATGTCGTTGCCGTGTTCCAGCTGCAGCCAGGCGATGGCATTGCGCTCGATGGCGGTGGCCAGGTCGTACAACGCGAATGTCGGCGCGGCCAGGCCGAAATCGAGCACGGCGGTGATGGTGGCGTCGCTGGTGTTGTCACTCCAGAACAGGTTGGTGACGTGCCAGTCGTTGTGCGTCCACAGGCGTGGCTGGGTGGCCAGGCGCGGTTGCACGTGGCGTTGGCGTTCGATGAGGCGGGCCATGTCACGCGGCCAGTCGTGGCGCGCCAGATAGGCGGCCAGCGCCGGGCGTTGCGGGAACTGGCCTTGCAGCGTGGTGACGAGATTGTCCGCGCGCAGCAGCTCGTCGCGCGACACCAGAATGTGCGTGTGTCGGGCGTGCGGAGGGAAGTTTGCGGATGCCTGATGCAACCGCGCCAGCATGTGGCCGGCCGTGCGTGCCTGCGCAAGGTCGGTCAACGGCTCCCACGAAAATCGATCGCGATGGATGTCCAGGCCGCGCGCGATGGCGTGCACTTCATAGGACCATTGTCCGCGCGTGACGACACTGTCGCCGGCCGTGGTCGTCAGGACATCGGGGATGGGCAGGCCATGCATGCGCAGGTGTGCCATGAACGCGTGTTCGGTGGCAAGCTCGGTCGCGTCGCGCACGCTTTCATGGTGGCGTTTGACGAACACTTTCGAGCTGCCGGCAACGACCTGCGCGGCGGCCGACAACGGACGCGGACTGCGCCAGACAACCCGCGCCGTGGATGACGGCAAGGCGTAATGGTCCAACACGGCCACCACTTCGGCGTCGGTCAGCGGTGCCCAGTCCGGCGTGATCTCGTCACCGGCCAGGCCGTGGCTGTGCAAGCCGGTGGTGCCCATGGGACGGCGGGTCAGCCGTTGTCCAGCGTGGCGCGGGTCAGCAGGCCGCGCGCCAGCATGCCCCACTGGTGGCGGTGCAGCAAAAACTGCCACTGACGGCCGCCCAGCTGGTGCCACAGCACGGCTGCGCGCATGGAGGCCAGCAGCGCCGAGCGGATCTTTTCGACGATGGCTTCCTGTTGCAGGTACAGCGGCTGGCCGGGCACCAGCACGCGCGGGCGCAGTGGCGAGATGACTTCGCTGTACAGCCCGGCCAGGCGCTTGGTGATCATCGGGTGTTGCATGCCAAAATGGTCGACTTGGCGCTGGGTGGCGACGATGCCTTGCTGCAATTCGTCGGTCAGGCGCTTGCGCCCGGAGAACGTGCGTTCCAGACGCAACACGGCGGCCACCATGCGCATCACGTTGATGTCGCCCTTGCCGTCGTCAAACTGCTCGACGAGCGTGCGCAGGCCCAGGCGCACGTCGGCGATGGTGCCGAACACGCCGACCACGTCGGGTGCGTCGATGCGGAAAATCGTGGCGATGCTGGACAGCAGCACGCTGTCGTCGCAGCGGCCGTTGTTGGCCAGTTGCTGCGCCAATGCGGCGCCCTGGAAGACACCTGCCAGAGCCAGTACGCGTTCTTCGTTCATTTGCCTTGTACGGATTGAATGGCCGGTGAAGCGGCAAGGCCGCCAAACGGGGCATCGGTGGCCTTGATGATGCCACCGCCGAGGCATGCCTCGCCCTGGTAAAACACGACCGACTGCCCCGGCGTGACGGCGCGTTGGGCATCGTCGAACACCACTTCGCAGCCGGTTTCGGTGAGGCGTACCGTACACGATTGGTCCGGCTGCCGATAGCGCGTCTTGGCCGTGCAGGTGAATTCGGCCGCCGGTGCCGCGCCGTCGACCCAGGTCAATTCGCTGGCTGCCAGCCGGTGTGATTGCAGCCAGTGGTTGTCGCCGCCCTGGGCCACGTAAAGGATGTTTTGCGCCACGTCCTTGCCGACCACGTACCACGCTTGTCCGTCGGCGCCGGCGCGCCCGCCGATGCCCAGACCGCCACGCTGGCCCAGCGTGTAGTACATCACGCCGTCATGCTCACCGATGCGCTGGCCGTCGGGCGTGAGCATGGCGCCGGGCTGGGCGGGAATGTACTGCTGCAAGAACGCGTGGAAGTTGCGCTCGCCGATGAAGCAGATGCCGGTGGAATCCTTCTTGGCGCTGGTCGCCAGGCCGGTCTCGCGTGCCAGGCGCCGCACTTCGGGTTTTTCCAGCTCACCGACAGGGAACAACGTGGCGGCCAGAGCCTCCTGCCCCAAGGCATGCAAAAAGTAGCTCTGGTCCTTGTGCACGTCGCGCCCGCGCAACAGGCGCCAGCGGCCGTCCACGCAGTCCACGCGGGCGTAGTGGCCGGTCGCGATCTTGTCAGCACCCAGCGCGCGCGCCTCGTCCAGAAACGTGCGGAATTTGATCTCGCGGTTGCAGGCCACGTCCGGGTTGGGCGTGCGTCCGGCACGGTATTCGGCCAGAAAATGTTCGAACACGCCGTCCCAGTACTGCGCCGCGAAGTTGCGGTGATGAAACGGAATGCCCAGCTGGCCGCACACGGCCACGGCATCCTTGCGGTCGATGTCGGCGCGGCACGGGCCGTTGCGGTCGTCCTCGACCCAGTTCTGCATGAACAGGCCTTCGACCGCGTGGCCGGCTTGTTGCAGCAGCAATGCGGCGACCGAGGAATCGACGCCGCCGGAAACACCCAGCATCACTTTCATGGCGTGGTGACGGTTTGCGGCAACAGGTCGTGCAGTACCGACAGCGGCAGGCGCTGCCCGGCCAGCCAGGCGTCGATGCTGGCCAGCACCAGCGGGCTGCGCAGTTGCTGCCCGCGCGTGATGATCTCGTCGCGCCGCAGCCACAGGGCGCGGCAAATGCCGGTATCCAGTGCCTGCTCGGGGTGCGGGGTAAGCGTGTGCCCGGCGAAGGCAAACCGCACGATGTATTCGTTGTGCACCGGGCTCCACCATTGCCAGGTGCCGATGAAATGGTCCAGCGCCACGTCCCAGCCGGTTTCTTCGCGGGTCTCGCGCACGGCGGCAGCGGCGAGGGTTTCATCCGGCTCGAGGTGGCCGGCCGGCTGGTTGAAACGGCGTTCGCCGCGGATGTCTTCCTCGACCATCAGGAAGCGGTCGTCATCGGCCACGACGGTGGCGACGGTGACATGCGGACACCAGATTTTGCGCGGTTCGCTCATGCGAAAATGGAATGATGTGGGGGCGTGAGAAACGCCCCATTGTGCCACTTCCAAGCTGACTTTCGGACCACTGGACAAGTACCCGCACAGCGTATAATTGTGGACAGGCAAAGAGATTGCGCGACACACCATGACCGAGCGTACCGACCAGCTGCATGAATCCGAACACGGCGTCGCCGTCGCGCCGTCGCGGCCCGAGGTTGAGCGCCCGTCGTTGTATCAGGTGGTGTTGCTCAACGACGACTTCACGCCGATGGATTTCGTGGTCGAGGTGTTGCGCAGCTTCTTCGGCATGGATCAGGAACGCGCGGTGCAGGTGATGTTGCACGTGCACACGCGCGGCAAGGGCGTTTGCGGGGTGTTCACCCGGGAAGTGGCGGAAACCCGCGTCAACCAGGTCAATCAATATTCACGCAACCACCAGCATCCATTGTTGTGCACCATGGAAAAAATGTAGGGCGGCCCCATTTCAGGAACAGTCGGAAGCCACCGTTTTCAAATGTTTCGACAGATGCCATTCCACGGATGGAACCTGCGTTGACCAGCTTGTCAGGTAGCGCAGGTCGACCCACCCCAACCAGCGGAGACGATCCGAATGTTCAGCAAGGATCTCGAGCTCACCATCGGCCACTGCTACAAGCAGGCACGCGAGCAGCGCCACGAATTCATGACCGTGGAGCATTTGCTGTTGGCTTTGGTACACAACGCGTCGGCTTCGGCCGTGTTGCGCGCATGCAATGTCGACCTCGACAAGCTGGGCAGTGAACTCAATCGCATCATCGGCGAAACCGTGCCGGTGCTGCCCGAAGGCGACGAGCGCGACACCCAGCCCACACTGGGTTTCCAGCGCGTGCTGCAGCGCGCGGTCTACCACGTGCAATCGTCCGGCCGCAAAGAGGTGACCGGCGCCAACGTGCTGGTGGCGATCTTCGGTGAAAAGGATTCGCACGCCGTGTACTTCCTGCACCAGCAGGAGGTCACCCGGCTGGACGTGGTCAACTACATCTCGCACGGCATCGCCAAGGTGGGCGAGCAACCGGCCGCGGCGCCGGCCGAAACCGAGCACGAGGGCGAAGACAGCCTGGAAGGCAAGGGCAACGCGCTGGTCGAGTTTGCGACCAACCTCAACGAAAAGGCCATGCAGGGCAAGATCGACCCGCTGATCGGCCGCAGCGAGGAAATCGAGCGCACCATCCAGGTGCTGTGCCGCCGGCGCAAGAACAACCCGTTGTACGTGGGCGAGGCCGGCGTGGGCAAGACCGCGCTGGCTGAAGGCTTGGCCAAGCGCATCGTCGAGGGCGACGTGCCCAAGGTGCTGGACGATTGCGTCATCTGGGCGCTGGATCTGGGCGCGCTGGTGGCCGGCACCAAATACCGCGGCGATTTCGAAAAGCGCCTCAAGGCCGTCATCGCCGAGCTGAAAAAGCAGGAAAAAGCCGTCCTGTTCATCGACGAAATCCACACCATCATCGGCGCCGGCTCAGCTTCGGGCGGCACCATGGACGCCAGCAACCTCATCAAGCCGATGCTGGCCTCGGGCGAGATGCGCTGCATCGGTTCGACCACGTTCCAGGAATACCGCGGCGTGTTCGAAAAAGACCGTGCGCTGGCGCGGCGCTTCCAGAAGATCGACGTCACTGAACCGACGCCGGCCGAGGCGGTGGACATCCTGAAGGGCCTCAAGGGCCGCTTCGAGGAACACCACGGCGTCACCTACACGCCGGCCGCGCTGAAGGCGGCGGTGGATTTGTCGGTGCGCCACATTCCCGACCGCCTGCTGCCGGACAAGGCCATCGACGTCATCGACGAAGCGGGCGCGCGCCAGCGCCTGATGGACGACGACAAGCGCAAGAACGTCATCGACGTGCCCGAGATCGAATTCATCGTGGCGCGCATGGCGCGCATTCCGCCCAAGCAGGTGTCGGCGTCCGACCGCGACGTGCTGCGAAATCTCGACCGCAACCTGAAGATGGTCGTGTTTGGCCAGGATGCCGCCATCGACGCGCTGGCTTCGTCCATCAAGATGGCGCGCTCGGGCCTGGCTGATCCGGCCAAGCCGATCGGCAGCTTCCTGTTTGCCGGCCCGACCGGTGTGGGCAAGACCGAAGTCACCCGGCAACTGGCGCTGCAGCTGGGCATCGAGCTGGTGCGCTTTGACATGTCCGAGTACATGGAAGCGCATTCGGTGTCGCGTCTGGTCGGCGCGCCGCCGGGCTACGTCGGTTTCGACCAGGGCGGCCTTTTGACCGAGGCCGTCACCAAGCACCCGCATTGCGTGGTGCTGCTGGACGAAATCGAAAAGGCCCATCCGGACGTGTTCAACATCCTGCTGCAGGTGATGGATCACGGCGTGCTGACCGACACCAACGGCCGCGAAGCCAACTTCAAGAACGTGATCCTGGTGATGACGACCAATGCCGGTGCCGCGCAGGCTGCACGGCGCACGATCGGCTTCCTTGAACAGTCCCACGAAACCGATTCGATGGAAACCATCCGCCGCACGTTCACGCCGGAGTTCCGCAACCGCCTGGACACGATCATCCAGTTCCAGTCGCTGGACTTCGAGCACATCCTGCGCGTGGTCGACAAGTTCCTCATCGAGCTGGAAACCCAGCTCAACGAGAAGCGCGTCACCATGAACGTATCCGAAGACGCGCGGCGCTGGCTGGCCAAGCACGGCTTCGATCCGCAGATGGGCGCGCGCCCGATGGCGCGCGTCATCCAGGACAACGTCAAGCGCGTGCTGGCCGACGAGCTGCTGTTCGGCAAGCTGGCCGACGGTGGCAACGTCAAGCTGGACGTCAAGGGCGACCAGCTGGTGGTCGAAACCGAAGCCGGCAAGGCGTTGCCTGCGGTGGTGTGATTCCAGCGTTGTCGGCATGGCGGAAACCACGGTTTCCGTCGTGCCGGCAACACCCCGCGCGGCACAGACACGGTAGGAGCGCGCCTGCGCGCGATGGTTCTGGCGAGGAATGGGCGGGCCGGCGGCCCGCATCGCCGGTAGGCCGGCTCCTGCAGCGTGACGGAGACGCCGTGTTTTCGTCGTGTCGGCAATGCTCTCGTGGCTGCAATCACGCGGTAGGAGCGCGCCTGCGCGCGATGGCTCTGGCGAGGAATGGGCGGGCCTGCGGCCCGCGTCGCCGGCAGGCCGGCTCCTGCAGCGTGATGGAGACGCCGTGTTTTCGTTGTGTCGACAATGCTCTCGCGGCTGCAATCACACGGTAGGAGCGCGCCTGCGCGCGATGGTTCTGGCGAGGAATGGGCGGGCTTGCGGCCCGCATCGCAGGCTATCAATGCCTGAAAAAAACGGTCCGCCACCGGCGATGAGCCGGCGACGGACCGTTGGGTGTGACGCGAACTCAGGCTGTCGGCGCGACGACGACGTTGATCGCGAACGGATTGGCCGGTTCGGCGGCTTCGTCCTTGTAGCTGCTGATCGGCGCGCACGAACACACCACGTTTTTGTCGCCGTAGACGTTGTCCACGCGCGCCACTGGCGGCCAATACTTTTGCAGCTTCAGCGACGGCAACGGGAAGGCCGCCCACTCGCGCGAGTAGCCGTGCGTCCACTCGTTGGCACTGACGTGCGCGGCCGTGTGCGGCGCGTTCTTGAGCGGGTTGTCGTCGCGGTCGAGCTTGCCTTGTTCGATCGAGGCGATTTCCTCGCGGATCTGCACCATGGCGTCGATGAAGCGGTCCAGCTCGACCTTCGACTCGGATTCGGTCGGCTCGACCATCAGCGTGCCCGGCACCGGGAAGCTCAGCGTCGGCGCGTGGAAACCGAAGTCGATCAGGCGCTTGGCCACATCCTCGGCCTCGATGCCGGAGGTTTCCTTGAGCGGGCGCAGGTCCAGGATGCACTCGTGCGCCACCAGCCCATTGCGGCCGGTGTACAGCGTCTTGTAGAACGGCGCCAGGCGCTTGGAAATGTAGTTGGCGTTGAGCAGCGCGGTCTGGCTGGCCAGCTTCAGGCCCTCGCGGCCCATCAGCGTGATATACATCCAGCTGATCGGCAGGATCGACGCGCTGCCATAGGCCGCGGCCGACACCATGCCCACGGCATTGTCCGCGTCCGGCGACTTGGCCGGCAAAAACGCGGACAGGTGCGACTTGACCGCGATCGGGCCCACGCCCGGGCCGCCGCCGCCATGCGGAATGCAGAACGTCTTGTGCAGGTTCAAATGACTGACGTCCGAACCCCACGAACCCGGCTTGGCCAGGCCGAGGATGGCGTTCATGTTGGCGCCGTCGGTGTACACCTGTCCGCCGTGGGCGTGGATGATGTCGCAGATGGCGACCACGTCTTCCTCGAACACGCCGTGCGTGGATGGGTAGGTGAGCATGATCGCGGCGAGGTTGTCGCTGTACTGCTCGGCCTTGGCGCGGATGTCGTCCAGGTCGACGTTGCCGTGGCTGTCGCAGGCGGTGACCACCACCTTCATGCCGCACATTTGCGCGGACGCCGGGTTGGTGCCGTGCGCAGACTCGGGGATCAGGCAGATGTTGCGGTGACCTTCGCCACGCGATTCGTGATACGCGCGAATCGCCAGCAGGCCCGAAAATTCGCCTTGCGCGCCGGCGTTGGGCTGCAGGCTGACGGCGTCGTAGCCGGTCAGCTCGACCAGCATGGCTTCGAGGCTGTCGGTCAGCGCCTTGTAGCCCTGCGTCTGCGATGCCGGCGCCAGCGGGTGGATGTTGGCAAACTCGGGCCAGGTGATGGGCATCATCTCGGCCGTGGCGTTGAGCTTCATCGTGCATGAGCCCAGCGGGATCATCGAGCGGTCCAGCGCCAGATCCTTGTCCGACAGCGCGCGCAGGTAGCGCAGCATTTCCGACTCGCTGTGGTAGGTGTTGAACACCGGATGGGTCATGAAGTCGGACAGGCGGCGCAGGTTTTGCGGCAGGCTGTCGGCCATCTGCGCGTCGATCTGGTCGATGTTGCCGATGTCCACGCCGAACAGCCCGGCCAGCGCGGTCACGTCCGCGCGGGTGACGGTTTCGTCCAGGCTGATGCCGACGGACGCGTCGCCAAGATGGCGCAGGTTGATGCCGGCCGCTTCAGCCTTGGCGTGGACGGCGGTGGCGTCGATGCCGGTCACGCGCAGGGTGTCGAAGAAATCGCCGTCGACATGGATGCCGGCGTTGCGCAGCGCGGTGGCCAGCACCACGGCGAAGCGGTGCGCGCGGCGGGCGATGCGGCGCAGGCCGTCGGGGCCGTGGTAGACCGCGTACATGGACGCCATCACCGCCAGCAGCACCTGCGCGGTGCAGATGTTGGAGGTGGCCTTTTCGCGGCGGATGTGCTGCTCGCGCGTTTGCAGCGTGAGGCGGTAGGCGGGGTTGCCGTGGGCATCCTTCGAAATGCCGATCAGGCGACCGGGCATGGAGCGCTTGTAGGCGTCACGGCAGGCCATGAAGCCGGCGTGCGGGCCGCCGAAGCCGAACGGCACGCCGAAGCGCTGGCTGTTGCCGACCACGATGTCCGCGCCCCATTCGCCGGGCGGCGTGATCAGCGTCAGCGCCAGCAGATCGCTGGCCACCGCGACCAGCGCCTTGCGTGCATGCACGGCTTCGACCAGCGCCTTGTAATCGTGGATGGTGCCGAAGGTGTCGGGGTATTGCAGCAGCACGCCGTAGCAATCGACGTTGGCGGCGTCCGCATCCGGACCGGTCTGGATGGTGATGTCCATCGCCGCGGCGCGCGTGCGCAACACGGCCAGCGTCTGCGGGTGCACGTTGTCGGACACATAGAACACGTCCGACTTGTTGCCGCGCGCCATGCGCTTGGCCAGTGTCATCGCTTCGGCCGCCGCGGTGGCCTCGTCCAGCAGCGACGAGTTGGCGATTTCCATGCCGGTCAGTTCGGCGCACATGGTCTGGAAGTTCAGCAGCGCCTCCATGCGGCCCTGCGAGATTTCGGCCTGGTATGGCGTGTAGGCCGTGTACCAGGCGGGATCTTCCAGAATGTTGCGGGCAATGACGTTGGGTGTCAGCGTGCCGTAATAGCCTTGGCCGATGAAGCTGCGGAACACCTTGTTCTTGTCGGCGATGGCGCGGATCTTGGCCAGTGCCTCGACCTCGGTGACCGCTTCGGGCAGGTCCAGCGGCTCGCCCAGACGGATGTTGGCCGGCACGATGGCGTCGGTCATGGCGTCGAGCGAAGGCTGCTTGATCGCGCGCAGCATGGCCGTGGTTTCGTTTTCATCGGGGCCGATGTGGCGGCCGATGAAGGCATCGTGATTTTCGAGATCGCGCAAGCGCTCGGTAAGCGGCTTGGAGAGTGCGTGGGGATTCATGGCAAGGGGTCCGTGGTGGCGCTGGGAAACGTCAGGGCTGCCCCTCTGTTCTTTTGCCTGAGAGTTTGGAAGCACTGCCGAACAATGCTTCGTGCCCCTTCGGCGCCGGATTCAACCGGTCTCTCCAGAGTTTTTCACGCATGGAGGTGTTGAGCCTGAGCGATTACGGGCGTTGCGCCTTCGGCAGCGGCAGAGCCGCTTCTCCCACCATGCGTGTGGAAGGTTTGATTATACCGTTTGCCAGCATGACGCCATACCCCCCGGCTTGCGGAGGGTTGCGCCTGTGGCGAGCCTGTGCGGCGTGTCGCGGCGGCCACGGAACCGGCTGCATCGGCAGGTGCGGTTCCGCGCGGCGGCAGACGCCTTGCCGGGCTTTTCAAAGCCGCCAGTCGAGACTCAACGTGTAGCTGCGCGGCGCGCCGTAGTAGCCGCTGTAGCGCAGGGTGTTGATGTATTTCTCGTTGCCGAGGTTGCCCACGTTCAGGCGCAGCGTGGCGTTGGGCAGGAAGTTCCAGGCGACGAAGCCGTTGAGCACCGCGTAGCTGTCCTGGCGCACGGTGAAGCCGCTTGATTCCACGTTCGAGATGGCACTTTGCCAGCGTCCGCCGACGCCGAAGGACAGCGGGTGGTAGCCGGGCAGGCGCATGCTGAGCAGCAGGTTGGCGGTGTGACGCGGCACCCACGGGTAGGTGTCGCCGCCGTCGGCGCCGGTCAGTTTCAGCGTGGTGTAGCCGAACACCAGGTTGACGTTGTCGCTGAGCTTGCCGGTGGCCTCGAATTCGACGCCCTTGGACTGCACGTCCACCGGCGCGTAGATGGTCTGGCCGTATTCGTTGTACTGGCCGGTGGGTGTGGCCAGCCCGTCCTGGTCGGCCTTGTACACGGCCAGCGTGGTCAGCAGGCGCTTGTCCAGCCAGCTGGCCTTGACGCCGATTTCGTAATTCACGCCCTTGCTGGGGTCGAGGTAGCGGTTGTCGGCGCCGACCTGCGACTGCGGCTGGAAGATGTCCGAATAGCTGACATAGCCGAGCACATGCTTGTTGAAATCGAACGTCAGGCCGGCGTAGGGGCTGGTGTGGCTGGTGGTCTGGTCGAAGGTGAGGTCGTACGAGCGGCCGTCGCGGCGGTACTGGGCGTAGCTGACGCCGAGGATGGCCTTGAGGCGGTCGCTCAGCGCGATCCGGGTGGTGCCGAAAGCGCGCTTGAGGTGCTGGTTCAGCACCGAATACAGCGAGGGGGCGCTCCAACCGGGTTCGGCAATGGCGTTGATGGGGTACGGAAACGCCGGCAACGCGCCCCAGGCCGGCGAGGACGGGTCGGCATTGAGTTCCCAGCCGTCCGATTCGCTTCTGGCCAGGCTCGCGCCCAGCACCACTTGCTGGTCGCGGCCGAACAGATTGAAGTGGCCGTTGAGCGTGGCTTCGCCCAGGTGCGCGTTGGCCTCGTCGTGACCGCCCCACGGGTAGCCGTACAGGCCCAGGCCGGTCGCCGGGTCCAGCCCCGTGCCGAGCGCGTCGTAGGCGTAGAACATTTTCTCGTCGCCATCGGAGCGGCGGTAGTTGTAGGTCACTTTCAGCAGCCAGTTGTCGCTGAGCTGGTGGGTGTATTCGGCGAAGGCGGTCTGGTTGGTGGTGTTCCAGTAGGTCCAGTCCTGCGTGGTTGTGGCGTCGGTCGGCCACGCGTTCTGGGTGCCGTCGCTGTTCATGAACACCAGTGCGCCCCACATGATGCCGTTGGACTTGGCGCGCTGGTACGAGTAGCCCAGCGTCAGCATGCCGTTTTCGCCGATCTGGCCGTCGACCACGCCGTACAGGAAATTGCGCGAGTTGTCGTTGCCGCGCAGGTACGAGTTGCCGTCCTGATGCGCGGCGACCACGCGCCCGGCCCAGCTGCCGTCGGCGGTGAGCGGGGTGGAATAATCGGCCTCGATGCGCTTGGTGCCCCATGAGCCGTAGCTCACGCCGAACAGGCCCTGCGGCTTGTTGGTCGGCCGCTTGCGCACGTAGTTGATGGTGCCGGCGGCATTGCCCACGCCGGTGAGCAGGCCGTTGGCGCCGCGGATCACTTCCACTTTCTGGTAGCCGAAGCTGTCCATGGCGCCGGTGGCGACGCCCCAGTCATTGGGCAGGCCGACGCCGTCGATCTGGGTGTTGAGAATGTCGAAGCCGCGCGAGCTGTAGCTGGTGCGGTTGGTTTCCCATTCGTCAACCTGGATGCCGGTGGCCAGACGCAGGGCGTCGTTGACGCTGTTGGCGTCGAACTGCTCCATCTGCGTGCTGTCCACCACGCTGATCGACTGCGGAGTGTCCTTGATGGACAAATCGAGGTTGGTCGCGCCGCTGCTGACACGGTCGGCGCGTTGCGCGACCACCATGACCGGCGCCAGGTCGGCGGTATCGGTGTCCGGGGCGGGCGTGTCGGTCGTTTGCGCGTAAGCCGTCTGGACGGCGGCCAGCAGACCGATGACAAGAAGGGTGCGACGCGGCCACTTGGTGGCGCCGTGAAGAGGGTTGAGCATGCGGGGTTCCCTGTGGATGGGTTCAGGTAAAGACAGGGTGCGGATTCTACATGAGAATCATTCTTGTTTCTATTAATTTGCACGCATGAACCCAGGCGACCAGTCGGTGCGTGCCGATGCCGACGGGTTGCATGCGGTCGCCACCAGCATGGTGTCCGCGTTCGTGTTGCCGGTTTGCGGCGGCGTGGTGTGGGCTGGCGCGGCCAAGTGGCCTGGCGGTTGCGGGCTTGTCGCGCGGGCAGTCGAGGTGGATGCGGCGCGTGCCGGTCGTGCCGGGGACGCGTTTCATCGCGGTACCATCAGGCAACAAAAAAGCCCCGCGAAGCGGGGCTTGAGTCTGCTTGCAAACGTGTGCAAGCAATAATGTTGGTGCCCAGGAGAAGACTCGAACTTCCACGACCTTGCGATCACTAGCACCTGAAGCTAGCGCGTCTACCAATTCCGCCACCTGGGCATGCCGCAACGCTGTGCAGTGCTGCGGAGCCGCGTAAGATAGGCACCTCGGGGCGCATTGTCAAACTCTTTTTTTTGCGCCATGTGCCGACACCCGTGCTGATGCGGGCCGGCAAGGTGCAACAAGCCAAGGATTTTCGTGTCAAAAAGAACCGTTTCAAAAAGTGTCAAGACGCCACGCGGCGACAAGAAAGCACCGCGCAAGAACCGCAAGGGCGGGTTTCGCGACCCTTGGGCGGAGCGCGAGGCGCGTCGTTACGAGCGGCCCATTCCAAGCCGTGAGGCCATTCTGGCCTTGCTGACGGCGCATGACGGCCTGATGGATGCCGATGCGGTGGCGGTTGCCTTGGGCCTGGTCGAGCCGGTGGACGTGCAGGCGCTGCAAAAGCGCTTGCGCGCGATGTTGCGCGATGGCCAGTTGTTGCAAAACCGGCATGGTGACTTTGCGCCGGCCAACAAGCTCGACCTCATTCCCGGCACCGTGCTGGCCAACGCCGAAGGCTACGGGTTTTTGCGTCCGGACGAGGGTGGCGACGATTTGTTTTTGTCGCCAGCCGAGATGCGCAAGGTGCTGCACGGCGACCGCATTCTGGCCAGCGTGGTGGGGCTGGATCGGCGCGGGCGGCGCAAGGGGGCTGTGGTCGAGGTGCTGGAACGGCGCCCGGCACGCATTGTCGGGCGCGTGGTGGTGGAAGGCGGCGTGACCGTGGTGGCGCCGGATGATCGCCGCATCACGCAGGATGTGCTGATTCCGCCCGACCAGCTGCACGGTGCGCGGGCCGGGCAAATCGTGGTGGCCGAGATCACCGAGCCGCCGAACGCGCAGCGCGGTCCCATCGGTACCATTTGCGCCGTGCTGGGCGATCGCCTGAAGCCGTCGCTGGTGGTCGAAATGGCGATCGCCAGTCACGGCCTGCCGGCGTCCTGGCCGGATGACGTGCTGGCACAGGCGCAGACAGTGCCACCGGAAGTGACGGCGGCCGACAAAGCTGATCGCGTGGACATTCGCGACCTGCCGCTGGTCACCATCGACGGGGATGATTCACGCGATTTCGACGACGCGGTATTCGCGCAGCCGCGTCGTGGCGGCGGTTTTCGGCTGGTGGTCGCCATTGCCGACGTGTCGCATTACGTGCAGCCGGACACGCCGCTGGACGCGGAAGCGTTCGAGCGTTCCACGTCGACGTATTTCCCTGGCTTCGTGGTGCCGATGCTGCCGGAAACCCTGTCCAACGGCATCTGCTCGTTGAACCCGAAGGTCGAGCGTCTGTGCATGGTGTGCGACATGTCGGTCAATACCGAGGGCAAGGTCACGCGTTCGAAGTTTTATCAGGCCGTGATGCGCTCGCATGCGCGCTTGACTTATCGGCGCGTGTGGCAGGCCATCGGCGAGCGCGATGACGATGCGCGCGCGGAATTGGCCGACGTGTTGCCGCAACTGGAGCACCTGCATGCGCTGTACAAGGTGCTGGCCGCGGCGCGTGGTGCGCGCGGGGCGATCGAGTTCGAATCGAGCGAAACCAAGTTTGCCTTGTCCGCCAACGGCGAAGTGCAATCGCTGGGATCCGCGCCCCGCAACGATGCGCATCGGCTGATCGAGGAATGCATGATCGCGGCCAACGTGCAGGCGGCCAAATTCCTCGACCGCAAGCGCATTCCGGCGTTGTTCCGCGTGCATGCCTCGCCGCCGGTGACCAAGTACGACGACTTGCTGGAGTTCCTGCGCCAGTACCGGCTGACCTTGCCGCCGGCCGATGAAGTCACGCCGGCGGATTACAACGCCTTGCTGGCACAGGTTGAAGGCAAGCCGGAATTCGAGCTGGTGCAATCGGTGCTGTTGCGGTCGATGGCGCGCGCCGCGTATTCACCGGAAAACCAGGGCCACTTCGGCCTGGCGCTGGAGGCCTACGCGCATTTCACCTCGCCCATCCGGCGTTATCCCGATTTGCTGGTGCACCGCGCCATCGCCCATGCGCTGTCTGGCGGCAAGCGTTCCAATTATCTGTATCCGCCGGCGCGCATGGCGGCCATGGCCGGACATTGTTCCGAGCGCGAACGCCGCGCCGAGGAAGCCGAGCGTGATGTGGACGAGCGCTACAAGTGCGCGTGGATGGAAAAGCACATCGGCGAAGTGTTCGACGGCGTGGTCACCGGCGTGACGTCGTTCGGCCTGTTTGTCGATGTCGAGCCGTCGCGGGTGTCCGGCCTGGTGCATGTCAGCCAGCTGAGCAACGACTACTACCATTTCGATCCGGCGCGCCATGAGCTCAAGGGCGAACGCACCGGCCAGCGGTTCCGCCTTGGTGACCGCGTCACCGTGCAATGCATCCGCGCCAGCATGGAAGACCGCAAGATCGATTTTCGTCTGACCGAACGAGGCAAGGACAAACCAGCACCGGCACGCTCGAAATCGGCCCAGTCCAGCAAGAAACCTGCTTCCGCGAAGAAGCCTGTCAAGGCCGGGAAAAAACCGACCAGGCGCAAGCGCGCGTAGGAGCGCGCCCGCGCGCGATCGGTTCGGCGCGGGCTTTGTCGCCTGCGGGCAGGCTCCTACGAAAAGCTTATGGGCCTGAGAACTTGCCGGTGGTCGATCGGGTCATCAAGCCCGCCTACAATAAACGTTCGGCTACTTTGGCCCTGTTTGGAAAATCCTCATGAGTGACAGCTGGATCGTCGGCATCAACCCCGTCGAAGGCGCGCTGGCCAACGACGCCACGCGCGTGCGCGAGGTGCGCGTGGAAAGCGGCAGCCGCAATCCGCGCGTGGCCGAGTTGGCGGAGCGGGCGCGCGCGTTGCGCATTCCGGTGCAGCAAACCTCGCGCAAATCGCTCGATCAGCTGGCTGGCAAGGCGCATCACCAGGGCATCGCCGCAAGTTACGAGGCGCCGCAGGCGCTGACCGAAGCCGATCTGGCGTCACTGGCCGACAAGGCCGGCAACGCGGCCCTGTTCCTGGTGCTTGACGGCGTGACCGATCCGCACAACCTCGGCGCCTGCCTGCGCAGTGCGGCCGCGGCCGGCGTGACGGCCGTCATCATGCCCAAGGATCGTGCCGTGGGCGTGACGCCGGTGGTGCGCCGCGCCTCGGCCGGCGGTGCCGACCGCGTGCCGCTGGTGGTGGCGACCAATCTGGCGCGCGCGCTGCGCGTGCTCAAGGATGCCGGCGTGTGGCTGACCGGTCTGGCCGGTGACACCGACACATCGCTGTACCAGATGGATTTCAGCGGCCCGGTGGCGCTGGTCATGGGCAGCGAAGGCGAGGGTCTGCGCCGGCTGACGCGCGAGACGTGCGACTTTGTCGCGGCCATCCCGATGCCGGGTAACATGGAAAGCCTTAACGTGTCCGTCGCGACGGGCATTGTCCTGTTTGAAGCCGTGCGGCAAAGGAGCAAGCAATGACGACGATGATCGCGTGGTACGACTGGTGCGGCTATGCCGGCGTGGTGCTGGTGCTGCTGTCGTTTCTGCTGCTGCAGGCGCAAAAGCTCAAGCCGCATGGCTGGATTTACCAGCTGATGAACGTGCTGGGCGCGGTCGGCATCATGCTGTCGCTGATCTTCGGCGGATTCAATCTGCCGGCGTTCCTGCAGGAGCTGGCATGGGCACTGATCGGCATTTACGGCATCATCGTCAGCCAGCGCAAGCGCCGCGACATGACGGCGAGATAGCGACTTTCGCGGAAGCGCGTCGATGCTTGGCGGGCTTTTGTCGTGGCGGGCATCTTGCTGTTGCGCGCGGGCGCGCTCCCACGGGGAGCTTCAGGTTTTGCCAAGGCTTTTGTGGGAGCCCGCCTGCGGGCGATGGCCAATAGGCAGGGCATGGTTGGTCGATATATGCGGTGGCGGCATAATCGGGTGACCTTTCACCCGGACATTGCCCATGGCCAGCTTCACGCGCAAAGACACCACCCGCGTCATCCATCCGCCGCGCGGTACGGAACTTCACTGCAAGAACTGGCTGATCGAAGCGCCGTACCGCATGATCCAGCACAACCTCGATCCCGAGGTGGGCGAGAATCCGGCCGAGCTGGTGGTGTACGGCGGCATCGGTCGCGCGGCGCGCAACTGGGAGTGCTTCGACGCCATTTTGAAGTCGCTGCGCGAGCTGGAGCCGGACGAAACGCTGCTGGTGCAGTCGGGCAAGCCGGTCGGCGTGTTCCGCACCACCATTGATGCGCCGCGCGTGCTGATCGCCAATTCCAACCTGGTGCCGCATTGGGCCACGTGGGAGCACTTCAACGAGCTCGACCGCAAGGGCCTGATGATGTACGGCCAGATGACGGCCGGCTCGTGGATCTACATCGGCAGCCAGGGCATCATCCAAGGCACCTACGAAACCTTCGTCGAGATGGGCCGGCAAAGCTACGGCGGAAATCTCAAGGGCAAGTGGATTCTGACCGCCGGTCTGGGCGGCATGGGCGCCGCGCAGCCGCTGGCCGCGACCATGGCCGGCGCGTCCATGCTGGCGATCGAATGCCAGCAGTCGCGCATCGACTTTCGCCTGCGCACGGGCTACGTCGACGAGCAGGCCGACAATCTGGATGACGCGCTGGCGCGCATCGAAAAATACTGCGCGGCGGGCGAGGCCAAATCCGTGGCGCTGCTGGGCAACGCGGCCGACATCCTGCCCGAGCTCATCAAGCGCGGTGTCAAGCCCGATGCCGTTACCGACCAGACTTCCGCGCACGATCCGGTCAACGGCTATCTGCCGCAGGGCTGGACGGTGGAGCAATGGTTCGAGCGCCGTGTCAGTGATCCGGAAGGCACGCGCGACGCGGCCAAGGCGTCGATGAAGGTGCATGTCGATGCCATGCTGGCGTTCCATGCGCAGGGCATTCCGACGTTCGACTACGGCAACAACATCCGCCAGATGGCGTTCGACGTCGGCTGCGAGCACGCGTTTGATTTTCCCGGTTTCGTGCCGGCCTACGTGCGTCCGCTGTTCTGTCGCGGCATCGGCCCGTTCCGCTGGGTGGCGCTGTCGGGTGACCCGGAAGACATTCTCAAGACCGACGCCAAGGTCAAGGAGCTGATTCCCAATGATCCGCACCTGCACAACTGGCTGGACATGGCCGAAAGCCGCATCCACTGGCAAGGCCTGCCGTCGCGCATCTGCTGGGTCGGCCTGGGCCAGCGCCACAAGCTGGGGCTGGCGTTCAACGAAATGGTGCGTAACGGCGAGCTGAAGGCGCCGGTGTGCATCGGCCGCGACCATCTCGATTCCGGCTCGGTGGCCAGCCCCAACCGCGAAACCGAGGCGATGAAGGACGGCTCGGATGCCGTGTCCGACTGGCCGATTTTGAACGCCTTGCTCAACACCGCCAGCGGCGCGACGTGGGTCAGTTTTCACCATGGCGGCGGCGTGGGCATGGGCTACAGCCAGCATGCCGGTCTGGTGATTGTGTGCGATGGCAGCGAGGCGACCGACAAGCGCATCGAGCGCGTGTTGTGGAATGATCCTGGTACGGGCGTGATGCGCCATGCCGACGCTGGCTACGAAGACGCCGTTGCCTGCGCGAAGGAACAGGGACTGAAGTTGCCGATGGTGTGAGTCATCCGGCCTGATCCAGGTCAGCTGTCCGTCAGGGCGTCATGCTAGCGTGGGGCTGTATTCCACGCGCATGCCGTCATGACGGCGCAGGGACGGCCGGGCGGCATGCCATCTGAAGCATCGGAGGTCGTCGCCATGTCGTTTTTCAGCCGTTTCACCCATTCCCGCACCGTTATCACGCATCCGGCCGATGTCACCGTCAGGGTGCGCCGCGTCGTGCCGCATGCGACGGCGCGTGAAGAGCGCATCGACCGCGAGCTGGAGCAGACGTTTCCGGCCAGTGATCCGCCCAGCTGGAACATGGGCGTGTCGCGTCCAGACGAATGGCGCTGAGCGGGCGGCGTCAGCGTGCGGGCACCAGTGACGGGAAGCGGGCGGCAATGGCCGCGCGCAAGTGACCGGTATCCAGGCCGGCCATGGCCAGCACTTGATCGCGCGTACCGTGTTCGAGGAACGCGTCGGGCAAGCCCAGGTGCAGCATCGGCAACGTGACGCCGTGCGCGGCCAGGCATTCGGCCACGGCTGATCCGGCGCCACCGGCGATGGCGTTGTCTTCCAGCGTCACGAAGGCTTGGTGCGTGGCGGCCAGTTCCAGCAGCAGCGTCTCGTCCAGCGGCTTGACGAAACGCATGTTGACCAGCGTGGCGTCCCATTCATCGGCCAGCGGCGCGGCCGCTGCCAGCATGGCGCCAAAGCTCAGCAGCGCCAGACCGTGGCCGCGGTGGCGCATCTCGGCCTTGCCGATCGGCAGGCCGTCCAGACCCGGCTGAATGGCCACGCCCGGGCCGCGCCCGCGCGGGTAGCGGATGGCGGCCGGTCCCGCATGGCCATAGCCGGTGGTCAGCATGGCGCGGCATTCGTTCTCGTCGGCCGGCGCCATCACGATGAAATTCGGCAGGCAGCGCAGGAACGTGAGGTCGAAACTGCCGCAGTGCGTGGCGCCATCCGGGCCGACGACGCCGGCGCGATCAATGGCGAATGTCACGTCGAGATTTTGCAGCGCCACGTCGTGGATGGTCTGGTCGTAGGCGCGCTGCAAAAACGTCGAGTAGATGGCCACGACCGGCTTGGCGCCGGCGCAGGCCATGCCGGCGGCCAGTGTGACGGCGTGCTGTTCGGCGATGGCGACGTCGAAATAGCGCTCCGGGAAGGCCTGCGAAAAGTGCACCAGGCCGGAGCCTTCGCGCATCGCCGGCGTGATCGCGACCAGGCGTTCGTCGCGTGCGGCCGTGGCGCACAGCCAGTCGCCGAACACGCGTGAATAGGTGGGCGGCTGGTCGTCGGTCGGCTTGGGATGCACGCCGCTGGCCGGATCGAACGGGCCGACAGCGTGGTAGGCCGTCTGCGCCTGTTCGGCCGGCGCGTAGCCCTTGCCCTTGGTGGTGGTGACGTGCAGCAGGCGCGGGCCGGGGCGATCCTTCACCGCGCGCAAGGCGGCCAGCAGGGCCGGCAGGTCGTGGCCGTCAACCGGGCCGGAATAGTCCAGCCCCAATGACTGGAACAGCTCCGAAGGCATTGCCGTGCCGGTGCCCTGGTCGGTGCGATGGGCCAGCGTGTGCGCGGTGGCGCCGACGCTTTCGCTGATCGACATGCCGTTGTCGTTGAGGATCACCAGCAGGTCGGCACCGACGTCGCCGGCGTGGTTCATGGCCTCGAAGGCCATGCCCGCGGTCATCGCGCCATCGCCGATGATGGCCACGACCTTGCGCGCGTCGCCGCGGCGCCGGTTGGCGATGGCCATGCCCAGCGCGGCCGATATGGAGGTCGACGAATGGCCGACGCCGAACGTGTCGTAGCCGCTTTCCGCGCGCTTGGGGAACGGCGCTAGTCCGCCTTTTTTCTTGATCGTGGTGATGCGGTCGCGGCGGCCGGTGAGGATCTTGTGCGGGTAGCACTGGTGGCCGACGTCCCACACCAGTTCGTCGTGCGGCGTGTCGAACAGCCAGTGCAGCGCGACCGTCAACTCGACCACGCCGAGGCCGGCCGCGAAATGGCCGCCGGAGCTTGCGACCGACTCGATCAGGTAGGCGCGCAATTCATCCGCGGTGGCGACGAGCTCGGTTTCAGGCAGCTGGCGCAGGTCGCGCGGCGAGTCGATGCGCGCCAGGCGCGGGTAGTGTCGGGAGTCGATCATGTGGAGCATTTTCGCACCCGCCACGGCGCATGTCGCCTGACAAAAAATCGCCAGGAGTGATTTTTGACATAGCGCAGTGACGGCGCGAAAGATGGGCGTCAGGGATGGCAGGCCACAAAAAACAGGAGCGCCGAAGCGCTCCCGTTGGCAGCTGGAATCGTGCCGGCGCTCAGGGCGTCTTGACCGGCTCGGCGCTGTGATGGTGCCGCACGGCCTGGCTCAGGCGGATGTGGCGCGAGGATTGCGTCGCTTCCTTGATGCGCTGGCTGTGCGCGCGCAACAAGTCGCCGCGCGTGATGATGCCGATGACCGAATGCGGATTGGCATGGTCGACCACGATCAGGCGGCCGATGCCGTTGGCGACCATGTGGTCGGCGGCGTCGCGCACCGAATGGGTTTCGAACACCGTGATCGGCTCGCGCTTGAGCATGTCACCGATGTGGCGCACCTGCGGCACGTTGGGATCGAACAGGTCGCGTCGCGTGACCACCCCGCGGATGCGGCCCTGGTCGTCGACCACCGGATAGCCCTGGTGCTGCGCGTCCGGGCGGCCCGACATCAGCCAGCCGCGCACGTCGCCCAGTTCTTGCGAGGTTTTCAGCGTGACCACCTCGCGCGCGCACACGTCGCCGACACTCACCTGGGTGAGGTAGTCGGCCGTGTATTCGCCCGGCACGCGCACGCCGCGGCGTTCTATCTTCTCGGTCATGATCGTGCTTTTCATGGTCAGCGCCGAGATGAGGTAGGCCGCCACGCAGCCACCCAGAAGCGGCAGGAACGTGGCCGGCTCGCGGGTGGTTTCGAAGCAGAAGATCACGGCCGTCAGCAGCGCGCGCGACGAGCCGGCGAAGATGGCGCCCATGCCGACCAGCGCGGCGACGCCAACATTCAGGTGCAGGCTGGGCACGAGCAGGTTGAGCACGGTCGCGAGGAACGCGCTCATCGAGCCGCCGATCATGAACAACGGCGCCAGCGTGCCGCCCGACGTGCCGCTGCCCAGCGACACCGACCACGACACGAATTTCAGCAGACCGAAGCCGAACAAGGCCCACAGGCCGGCCTGCTGGAAACCGCCTTGCACGAGACGATCGATGTTGGCGTAGCCCACGCCCAGCGTGGCCGGTTCGAAGTAGCCGATGACGCCGGCGGCGACCGCGCCGATCGCTGGCCACCACATCCAGTGCACCGGCAGCTTGTCGAACATGTCCTCGATGAAATACACCGACTTGGTGACCCACACGCTGGCGTAGCCGACAACCAGGCCGAGCAGGATGAAGATCACCAGCGCCAATGCACCGGGCTGCGCCACATGCGGCATGGCGAACACGGCGCCGGGGCCCTGGATGGCGTAACGCACGCCGGTCGCGACCACGGTGGCCAAGGCCACCGGAATCAGCGAACGCGGGCGCAGTTCGAACAGCAGCAGTTCGACGGCCATGGCGAGCGAGGCGATGGGCGCGCCGAACACGGCGGCCATGCCGGCGGCGGCACCGGCGGCCAGCAGCACCTTGCGTTCCTGCGCGGTGACGCGCAGCAACTGGCCGATCATTGAGCCCAGCGCGCCGCCGGTCGCGATGATCGGACCTTCGGCGCCGAACGGGCCACCGGTACCGATGGCAAACGCCGACGACACCGGCTTGAGCCAGGTCAGGCGCGGCGGGATGTTGGATTCGTTGGTGAGGATCTGCTCCATGGCCTCGGGAATGCCGTGGCCCTGGATGCCGCGCGAGCCCCAGCGCGCCATGACGCCGGCCAGCAAACCGCCGATGATCGGCATGATGATGACCCACGCGCCGATGACGTCGGTGGTCGGCTGCAGCACGTAGGTGCTGGAATGCAGGCCGGCTTCGTGTGCCGGCGCGAACAGGCTGGCGTGGCCGCCGTAGAAGCAGATGTCGGTGATGACGTTGATCAGCAGCATCAAAAGCTGTGCGACCACGGCGGTCGCGGCGCCCAGGATGATGGCCAGGCCACTGGTCAGCAGAATGCGGTGCGTGACCAGGGTCGACTTGCGCGGCATGCGCGCATCGTCCAGGGACAGGCCCAGCGCCGGCGCAACGGGCAGGGCATCGGTGCTGCCCTCGGTGCGGATGCTGGTTCGCTCGGGTGGATCGGCCTGTGGCGAGCTCATGGGCACTCCAGAAAAAAACAGGTAAGCGGCCGCGCAGGGTTGCCGGCCGGGATCGTGAGTTCAGTAAACGGCGCATTATACTGCGCATGAGGTCGTGAACCGAAGGCCCGCCGGGGCGGGTGATTCAGGCGTGCCACGCCGCGCGCTAGAATGGGCGGCTCAATCCGCGACAACGGGCACTCGCCCGACACTTCCTTGAACAAATCCGATTTCGATTTTGACCTGCCGCACGAACTGATCGCGCAGGAACCGCTGGCCGAGCGCAGCGCCAGTCGTCTGCTGTGCCTGGACGTGCCGGCGGCGACGTGGGAAGACTGCCAGTTCCGCCAGCTGCCCGATCTGCTGCACCCCGGCGACCTCGTCATTTTCAACGATACGCGCGTGTTGCCGGCGCGCCTGTATGGCCACAAGCCGACTGGTGGCCAGGTCGAGATCATGCTGGAGCGGGTGATCGGTTCGCACGAGGCGCGGGCGCAACTGCGGGTCAGCAAAAAGCCGGCCGACGGCAGCGTGATCATCCTGGAGGACGGCAGCGAGGTTCAGGTGCTGGGCCGCGACGGCGAGTTTTTCCTGCTGCGTTTCGATGCCGGCGAGCCGCTGGAAAAACGCCTGGCGCACATGGGCCACATGCCGTTGCCGCCGTACATCGAACGTGCCGACGACATCCGCGACAAGGAGCGTTACCAGACCATCTTCGCCAAGCATGGTGGCGCCGTGGCCGCGCCGACGGCCGGGCTGCATTTCGATCCGCAGCTGATGGAGGCCCTGGCGGCGCGTGGTATCGATACCGGCTGCGTCACGCTGCATGTCGGCGCCGGCACTTTCCAGCCGATGCGCGCGGAAAAGATCGAAGACCACCACATGCATCGCGAATGGCTGAACGTGGGTGCCGAGCTGGTCGAGCAGGTCCGTCGCACCAAGGCCAAAGGCGGTCGCGTCATCGCCGTGGGCACGACCGTGGTGCGCTCGCTGGAGACGGCTTGCCAGGATGGCGAGCTGAAGCCGTTCAGCGGCGAAACCAACATCTTCATTTTCCCCGGCTACAAGTTCCACGTCATCGACGGGCTGGTGACGAATTTCCACCTGCCCAAGTCGACGCTGGTGATGCTGGTGGCGGCACTGGCCGGGCGCGAGTTGATCCTGTCCGCCTACAGGCACGCCGTGGAAGCGCGTTACCGGTTCTTCTCCTACGGCGACGCCATGCTGATATTGCCGCACGGGCGCTGAGTGCGTGGATGACGGTCCGGCTGCGCTGGCATTACGATGAGGCCATCCTGACTTTCGGAATGCGCGCATGAAGTGGTTGCCCGACCGCGACAACACCCCATGTTTTGATGGCGACACGGCCCGTGCCGTGCAGGTGCGCTGAGATGGCTGCGTCCATGGGCGGGCGGCGCGCGTGGTTGGCCATGGCGGCCGGTTGCGTGCTGGTGTTGGCGGCGCTGTGGCTGACTGCCTCGAACGAGCGGGCCGCCGCCGCGTGGCAGCGTGGCTTGGCGACGCATGGCGATGCCACGGTGGTGGCGGACGGTGGTCCGGCGGTGACTTCGGGTACCGTGCTGGTCAGCGGCGTGCCGGACGTGCTCGAGTTGCCGCGTGATCCCGATTTCAGCGTGCACGCCGATTCGCCGGAGCTGCTGCGTGACGTGCAGATGTTCCAGTGGCATGAAATCCGCGTGGGCGGCAAGGTGTCCTACGAGCAGGATTGGGTCGATCACCCGGTGGATTCGCGCCATTTCGACCAGCCGCGCGGCCATGCCAACACGCAGCCGTTTCCGTTTGACGGCAAGCGTTTCCAGTCGACCAAAGTGCGCTTGGGCCCCTACGTGCTGGCGCCTGCCATCGTGCGTGCATTGCCCGGCGTATTGCATCGGATCACGCCGGACCTGAGTCACCTGCCGGCCAATTTGCAGGCCAGCTTCCGCGTCGACGACGGTGTGCTGACGACGGTGACGGCAGGCGCCTCGCCGCAGCTGGGTGATTTGCGGGTCCGTTGGCTGGCCCTGCCGTTGCGGCCGGTCACCGTGGTGGCACAGGCCGACGGCGACAAGCTGGTGCCGGCGGCTGGCGGGCAGCCGGGATTCGAGATGTCGGTCGGCAAGCAGTCATTGACGGACGTGTTTGCCGATCTGCCGTTGCCGCCGACGGCCGTGTGGGCGTGGCGCGTGCTGGCGTTGGTATTGGCGTGGCTGGGACTGTGGTTGTTGCTGCGCGGTCGCTGGTCGACGCGCGGGACGGCGGTGGTCGCGCTGGCCTGCAGCGTGCTGTTGCTGGCCGCATTGGCCGGCATCATGTGGGTGACGACCAGCTGGCTGGTGGCCGTCATCGCCTGGCTGGTGGCGGTGATTGCCGCCATTGCCGCAAATTTTGGCCGAGGTCTCCGCTGACTGGTTGGCAGGAGCGCGCCTGCGCGCGATGGCCAGATGTCAATGCGAGGCCAGATCCATTCGCCCGCAGGCGCGCTCCTGCAAAAGCATCAAGCCCCACCCGTAGGAGCGCGCCCGCGCGCGATGGCCCGATGCCGATTTGAGGCAAGATCCCTTCGCCCGCGGGCGGGCTCCTACAAAAGCCTCAAGGCCACAAGCCAGATCCCGGTAGGAGCGCGCCTGCGCGCGATGGCCAGATGTCAATTCGGGGCCAGATCTTTCGCCCGCGGGCGGGCGCCTATGCAAGCTGGCTTTCGCGGGGCGGGAACAGCGCATCGTTGTCCAGCAGCCACAGGCCGGCAAACAACTTCGGGTCGATGGAGAACCCTTCGCATGCCTTGGCGATGAGCCAGGCGCCGGCTTGCGCGCGCGGTATTTCGTGCACGGTGATGTCTTCGCTTTCGTCGCCGCCGCCGGGGCCGACGCGGCGCAAATCGCGCGCCCGCGCGAACGTCATCATTTCGGTGCTCATGCCGGCCGACGAGGGGCCGGCGTGCAGAAAGCGGATGTCGTCGCTGGTGTAGCCGGTTTCTTCTTCCAGCTCGCGGCGGGCGGCCAGCAGGGCGCTTTCGTCGTCGTGGTCGGCCAGGTCGCCGACCAGTCCAGCCGGCATTTCGATCGTGCGTTCGAGGATCGGCACGCGGAACTGCTCGACGAACACGATCTTGTCTTCCGGCGTAACGGCGATGATGATCACGGCGCCACCCGGGTTGTTGCGCTCGACGTATTCCCAGTGGCCGCGTGCTTTCAGGGTCAGCCATTGGCCGGTGTAGAGGGTTTCGACCGGCGTGTCGGCATCGGGGATGCTGCAAGTCTCGCTCATGGTGGTTCCTTCTAAAACGGAGCAGGTTGGATCTGGCTCAGCCGGGTGCGCGTGAGCGGCCCCAGCCGCAGGCGCTCGCACAGTGATTCGAGCGCGGAAAGGTCGGGCGCGCGGTGGCGCAGCGCGGCGGTGTGTGCCGGTACCGGCGCGTCCAGCGCGATGCGCGTCAGGCGGCGGAACAGGCGCGCGTCGTCGGCGTGTTCGTGCAACTTGGCCGCGCAGGACTTGGCGCCGCGCAGGTGCAGGTACGGCACTTCGTCGATGCGTTCGAGCAGGGCGTCCAGGCTGCCGAAGTGTGTCAGCAGCGCCGCGGCGGTCTTGGCGCCGATGCCGGGCACGCCGGGAATGTTGTCCACGCTGTCGCCGCACAGGGCCAGATAGTCGGCCACCTGGGCCGGTGTCACGCCCAGTTTTTCGGCCACGCCGGCCGGGCCCCAGCGGTGGTCGCGCGCATAGTCCCACTGTTCGTCCGTGTCGCCGATGAGCTGGCCGAAATCCTTGTCGGCCGACACGATCACGCTGGCAAAGCCTTCGCCGCGCGCGGTCCACAGCGCGCTGCCGATGAGGTCGTCGGCCTCGAACTCATCGTCGATCATGACCGTGATGCCGAGTGCGGCTGTCAGCTCGCGGCAGCGCCGGAACTGGTAGTCCAGTTCGGCCGGCGGCAGTTCGCGGTTGGCCTTGTACGGCGGGTAGATCCGGTTGCGAAACGAGCTGACCAGCGAGCCGTCGAAGGCAACGACGATATGCGTCGGGCGTGCCCGCTCCAGCAGATCGCCGAGGAACCGCGCATAACCGCGCACGGCATGCACGGGATGGCCATCCACGTCGGTAAATTCCGGCGGCATGGAATGCCACGCACGGAACACGTACATACTGCCATCGACCAGATGCAGTTTGGGTTGCGCGGTGCTCACGGCGCCCACGTGCTGACGACGTCAGCCAGGGCCGGGCGCGTGCGCTCGGGCACCTCGCGTTGCGGCGTGCCGATGTGCACGAAGCTGATGACGCGCTCGTGGTCGGCCAGGCCCAGCACCTTGGCCGCGTCGCGGTCGTAGGCGGCCCAGCCGGTCAGCCATTGCGCGCCAAAGCCCAGTGCCTGCGCGCCCAGCAGCAGGTTGTAGGCGACGCAACCGGCCGAAAACAGCTGTTCCTGCTCGGGAATGTGGCTGGCAGGGTCGATGCGTGACACCACCGCGATCACCAGCGGCGCGCGGGCAAAACGCACGCGCTCCTTTTCGCGCTTGGTGTCGGACAGGTCGGGATTTTTTGCCAGCGCCATGGCGGCCAGGCGTCGGCCCAGTTCCAGCTTGGCTTCGCCGCGCAGCACGATCAGCCGCCACGGCGCGAGCTTGCCGTGGTCGGGCACGCGGATGGCCGCTTCAAGCAAGGCATTGAGCGTGGCGTCGTCCGGCGCCGGTTCGCCCAGCTGGCGCGAAGGAATGGATTGGCGATGGGTGAGAAAGTGCAGTGGGTCGCTCATGAAATCGTTTGTTGGTCAGGCGGCGGGCTCGGCCGTGAGGGTGAACGCGCCCGGCAGCAATTGCTCGATGGTGGTGTGGTGGATGTCGCCATGCAGGTTGGCCAGCGTGATGTGCAAAGCGTCACCGCCCAGTTCGCGCATGCATTGGCGGCAGGCGCCGCAGGGACTGATCGGGCCGTCGGTGTCGCCGATGATGGCGATCTCGACCAGGTCGCCCGGTTTGCAACCGGCCGCGACGGCGGCAGCCAGTGCGTTGCGTTCGGCGCACGAGGTCAATCCGTAGGAAGCGTTTTCGACATTGCAGCCGGTGAAGATGCGTCCGTCACGGCTGCGCACGGCGGCGCCGACGTGGAAGTGCGAATACGGTGCGTAGGCGTGGTCGCGCGCGGCGCGGGCCTGGTCAAGCAGCGGGTGGGATGATGTCATGCAAGCTCCTTCCCCGGCGTGTGGAGTATCTTGCCGATGGCGGGCCAGCCAGTGTATAGCCAAAATCGCGGCCAGGAGGAAGCCCATGCCGATCCGTATTGCAGCCCTGAATGAAACCGTTGATGGCGAGCGCCGCGTGGCACTGACGCCGGAAGTGGCCGGCAAATTGACGTGTGCCGACGTGCAGGTGTGGATGGAACGCGGTGCCGGCATCGCGGCCGGTTTTGCCGACGATGCCTATCCCGACGTCCAGTGGGGCAATGCCGATGAAGTGGCGGCACAGGCCGACGTGTTGTTTTGCGTGCAGCCACCGCCCGATGCCACAGCGAGTCGTTTGCACGCCAGTGCCGTGCTGCTGGGCCAGTTGCAGCCGCATGGCGCCGAAGTGCGCCTGGCCGCCTGGGCCGAGCGCGGGCTGTCGGCGTTTGCGCTCGAATTGCTGCCTCGCATCAGTCGCGCGCAGGCCATGGACGTGCTGAGCTCGCAGGCCGCCGTGGCCGGCTACCGGGCCATGCTGATCGCGGCGCAGGCGTGCCCGAAGTTGTTTCCCATGTTGACCACGGCGGCCGGCACGTTGCGCCCGGCCAAGGTGCTGGTCATCGGTGCGGGCGTGGCCGGCTTGCAGGCCATCGCCACCGCGCGCCGGCTGGGCGCGCAGGTGGAGGGCTACGACGTGCGTGCGGAAACCGCCGAGCAGGTGCGTTCGCTGGGCGCCAAGTTTCTCGAACTGGGGGTCACGGCCGGCGGCAGTGGCGGCTACGCGCGCGAGCTGTCTGCCGCCGAGCGCGATGCGCAGCAGCAGGCACTGGCCGAGCACCTGAAAAGCGTCGACGTGGTGGTGACGACGGCAGCCGTGCCGGGCCGGCGCGCGCCGCGCATCCTGACGGCCGGCATGGTGGAAGGCATGCGCCGCGGCGCGGTCATCGTCGACATGGCGGCGCCGGGCGGCGGCAATTGCGAATTGACGCATCCGGGCGAGCACGTCGAGCAGGACGGCAAGCTTGTCATCGGCCCGCTCAACCTGCCGGCCGGCGCACCGTTGCATGCCTCGGAAATGTACGCGCGCAACCTGATGAATTTCGCGCGCTTGCTGTTGCGCGATGGCGCGTTGTCACCGGATTTCGACGATGAGCTGGTGGCCGCCACCTGCCTGACGCATGCCGGGCAAGTGCGCTTCAACACCTGATTGCAGGAGCGCGTGTGGGAGCGTGCTTGCGCGCGATGGCCAGATGCTGGTGCAAGGCAAGAACCCCTTCGCCCGCAGGCGTGCTCCCACAAAGGCACGAACCCGCCCGCCAGAGCGCAACGGGCTTGAACCATCAATGACCAGAGCTTGGCGCGGGCGTCACCCCGCCCCTACCGATGATCAGTCGGTGATTCTCGATCGCACACGAGCAAGAATCGAGACATAAAGGAGCGCGTGTGGGAGCGCGCCTGCGCGCGATGGCCGGATGCTGGTGCAAGGCAAGAACCCCTTCGCCCGCAGGCGATCTCGCACAAAGGCACGAACCCGTCCGCCAGAGCGCAACAGGCTTAAGCCATCAATGGCCAGAGCTTGGCGGTGGCGGCAGGTCACCCTGGGCGCCGTTTTTGACCCATTGCTGCCGCTGGCCAGGCTTGAGGTGGTACCACTGCGCGCGCAGCTTGCGCTGCTCTGCTTCGGGCATGGTCTTGAAGCGCTCGTAGGCGGCATGCAGGCGGTCGCGCTCAGCCGGCGTCAAATGGTGGTACAGACGGCGATTGGCGCGGGCATGGCGACGTTGTTCCGGCGTCATTTGCTGCCAATGCACGATGTGGCGGCGGATGGCGTCCTGGCGTGCGGGCGGCAGCGTGATCCAGTGGCGTGCCTTGCGCAGGACGTGCTGCTGGTGATGCACCGACAGCTGATCCCAACGCGCATGCAACGGCGCAATGATCTGGCGCTCGGCGGGACTGATGCTGCTCCACGGCACGCGCGATGGCTGTGCGCCCTGCGGAACGGGCGGTGGCGCCTGCCGGGCACTGGCGGGCGCGCCGGTCAGGGTGCCCAGCGCGAATGTCGCGGTGGTGATGGCGAGAATCAGTCCACGCATGTCAGTGTCCGTGCGACGTTCGAGCCGTCGGTTGCTGTGCCAGCCAGGCATAGAAATCGAGGTTCTGGTACAGCGTCGGGTCGGTCTGGTCGGCGTCGGGCGGCAGCACTTCCTCGTTGCTGGCGGCTGCGTTGACGGCCACCGGGGCGGGTACATGCGTGCCATGCTGCAACGGCTGCCAGACGCCCACGGCCACCAGCAACGCGGCCGCCACGGCGCCCGCCGGCATCATCCAGCGCGGGTGATGGCGATGCGTGGCCGATGGCTGCAAGGCGTTGCGCCGCGCGGCGCGCAAGCGGCCGGCCATGGCGGCATCGACACGCGGACCGGCGCGCAGGTAAAGGTCGCGTGCGCGCCCTTCGAGAGTGCTTGCCTGCGGATGTTTCATTGCCAATCCTCCAACGGTTCGCGCAGCGCATGCATGGCGCGCGACAGGTGTGTCTTGACGCTGCCTTCGGAACAACCCATGGCCGCCGCGGTGGCGGCCACGTCCAGTCCTTCGAGCACGCGCAGCATGAAAGCCTCGCGCTGGCGTTGCGGCAGCCCGGCCACGGCGCGTTGCAGCGTGGCCATGGCCTGCCGGTCTTCCAGCACGTCCAGCGGTCCCTGGCCGGGATCGGCCGGTTCCCAGGCCGGCAGTTCCTCGCCGTGGGCATCGCGTCCGCCGCCCAGCCAGCCAACCATGATTGAGCGCACCTTGCGCTTGCGCTGCAGGTCGACGATGCGGCGGCGCAGGATCGACCAGAACAGCGGCGTCCATTCCGCGGCCGGCTTGTCGCGGTAGCTCCTGAACATGCGTTCCATGGCATCCTGCACCGCGTCCAGCGCTTCCTCGCGGTCGTTGAGCGCAAATGTGGCCATGCGCCACGCGCGCTGCTCCACGTCGGCGAAAAAAGCCTCCAGGCTGACCGGCGTGCTGTCAACGTCGGACAGCAGCATGTCGTCCAGCGTGGCGGTGACGCTGGTCATGGTGTTGTCCTTGGTCGCTGGGGCATCGCGAGATTCCGTCACGTGCTGGTTGCTCCCGATAACGCATTGGTCGAATGGCGGTTGACACCTGGTCGAAACGGGTTTCGCAAGGCGTATGCTTTGATCATCCTAGCGACAGATGGCAGGAGGGTGCCATGGTCGATGGCATGGCCGCGTTGTACATATTCATGCTGGCAGCGTTCACGGGCTACGAGGTGATCAGCCGCGTGCCGGTGATTTTGCACACGCCGTTGATGTCCGGTTCCAATTTCGTGCACGGCATTGTGCTGGTCGGCTCGATGGTGGCGCTGGGGCATGCGCAAACCCCGTGGGAGATCGGCCTGGCGCTGGTTGCCGTGCTGCTGGCGGCGGGCAATGTGGCCGGCGGTTACGTGGTCACCGAGCGCATGCTGGAAATGTTCAAGACCAGCAAAAAGGACGCCAAGCCGGAGGACAAGCCATGAGCGCCGCCATCTGGGTGGTGCGCGGCGTGTATTTCCTGGCGGCGGTGCTGTTCATCGTCGGTCTCAAGCGCATGAGTTCGCCGCGCACCGCGCGTGGCGGCATCCATTGGGCCGGCGTGGGCATGCTGTTGGCCGTGCTGGCGACGTTTTTCCTGCCCGGCATGCGGCATTTGGGGCTGATGGTGGCGGCGATCGTGGTCGGCGTGGCCATCGCGTGGATCACCGGCCGGCGCGTGGCGATGACGGCGATGCCGCAAATGGTGGCCATCTACAACGGCCTTGGCGGTGGTGCGGCGGCTGCGATCGGCGCCAATGAACTGCTCGGCTTTGCGGCCATGGCCGGGCTGGTGGCGGCCGGGCTGGATGGCAGCGGTCGCACGCGTCTGGTGCTGACCGTGCTGGGCTCGCTGATCGGCGCGGTGTCGTTTTCCGGCTCGTTCATCGCTTTTGCCAAGTTGCAGGGCTGGTTGCGCAAGCCGTGGCTGTTTGCCGGGCAGCGCGTCGTCAATCTGCTGGTGCTGGCGGCGGCGGTGGTGATCGGCATCGTGCTGGTCACCGGCCATCTCGGCATGGGCCTGCTGGTCGCATTTTTCGTGCTGGCGCTGGTGTTCGGCGTGGCCATGACGCTGCCCATCGGCGGCGCCGACATGCCGGTGGTCATCTCGCTGTACAACGCCTGCACGGGCTTGGCTGTCGCCTTCGAGGGTTACGCGCTGGGCAACGAGGCCATGATCATCGCCGGCATGGTGGTGGGCGCGGCCGGCACCTTGCTGACGCAATTGATGGCCAAGGCCATGAACCGTTCGCTGGCCAACGTGCTGTTCGGCCACTTCGGTGCGGTTTCCGCGGCGACGGGCGGGCAGGCCGTCGAAGGCAGCCTGAAACCGATCGACGCGGCCGATGCGGCGGTGATGATGGCCTACGCCGAGCGCGTCGTCATCGTGCCCGGCTACGGCATGGCCGTGGCGCAGGCGCAGCACAAGATCTGGGAGTTCGCGCGGCTGCTGATCGAGCGCGGGGTCAAGGTCACGTTTGCCATCCATCCGGTGGCCGGGCGCATGCCGGGGCACATGAATGTGCTGCTGGCCGAGGCTGGTGTGCCGTACGACCTCATTGCCGACATGGATGACATCAACCCCGAATTTCCCGTGACCGATGTGGCATTGGTGATTGGTGCCAACGATGTCGTCAATCCGGTGGCGCGCACCGATCCGGGCTCACCCATTTACGGCATGCCGGTGCTGGACGTGGCGGCGGCGAAAAACGCCATCGTCATCAAGCGCGGGCGTGGCAAGGGTTTTGCCGGCATCGAGAACGCGTTGTTCTACGCCGACCACACGCGCATGCTGTACGGAGACGGTCAGGCGATGGCCGGCGAGCTGGTGACCGCGCTCAAGGCGCTCGATGGATGACGTTGGCGTGATGTCCGCGGCGCCAGGCCAGCAACGCGGCCAGAGCCATGCCGACCAGGGTTGCCACGATCACGAGTCGGGTGGCCGTGGCCCA
>DASVGR010000033.1:0-46657 GCA_036379395.1 Rhodanobacteraceae bacterium
TTCGTTGACGTTCCACTTCAAATTGAAGCTGTAGTCGTTGGTCACGTAGCGGTTCTTGTAGCCGGTACTGTCGAGCTGTGTCGGCAAGCCGCCGTACTGGGACGGGTAGCTGTAGTCGCTGGGAAGCGCGGTGACGGTGCCTGACTGGAACACGCCGTTGCCATCGAACACTGGCGTGGTGCCGGCCAGCGGAATGTCGCACTGGTTGGGATCCGACCACGCGCAACCGTCGGTCGAGGCCTGCAGGGTGTGCTCGTAGGTGGTTTCGGTATCCGAGGCGCGATCCCATTCCAACGTGGCCTGCCAAGCCTTGTCCGGGCTTTCCCACTGCATGGCCAGCACGTGGCCGAAGCGCTTGCTGGTTTCCTTCTGGGTGCGCAGGTCGCCGCCGATGGGCAGGTAAACGTACTGGCCCGGCGCCAGCCCCGGGTAGTTGTCCACGCGGTTGCCGGGCAGGGTGCAGCCGTTGCAGCGGCGTTGGAAATCGACCAGCGAGATCGCGTTGTCGGCCTGGTCGATGCGGTCGTAGGCCAGGTTCACCAGCACGCCGAAGCGGCCGATGCCGGTGTTCCAGTTGTGGCTGAACAGGCCGGAAATCTGCGGCGTGGCGTTCTTGTCCAGGCTGCCCCAGTAGCCGCCGAGGGTGAACGCGGCCTGGGTGTCCTTGTTGCTGTCGAAGGGCTTGCGCGTATGCAGGTCGATTGAGCCGGCGATGCCGCCCTCGATCATGTCCGCCGTCTGGTTCTTGCTGACCACGACCGAGCCGATCAATTCGGAGGATACCGTGGAAAAGTTGAGCCCTTGGCCACCACCGGCGGAGAACACTTCGCGACCGTTGAACAGCGTGCTGGTATAGGGCAGGCCCTGCAGGCTGATGTCCGAGCCCTGGATGGAAAAGTGGTCGGGATCGGCAGCGACGCCGAAGGCGCTGACGGCGATGCCCGGCACGCGTTGCAGGGCTTCGGTGACCGACAGGTCGGGCAACGAGCTGGCATCCTGCGCCGAGATGGCATCGACCACGGTATCGGCATAGCGCTTGATTTCCTGGGCGCGATTCAGGCTGGACGCATAGCCATGGACGGTCATGCCGCTCAGTTGTGTCGCGTTTTTCTGGTCTTGCCTGTTCGCCGGCTTCTTTGTCTTGGACGTCTGTTTCGTCGTCGCTTGCGTGGATTGGGCGTCTGCCGGTGCGGCGGGGGGCACGGTTTGCGCATGCAGTTGCCCGGCCGCGAACAGCGTCATGGCAATCGCCAATGACAGACGGTGTGCTTGCATGACGCCACGCGCATGCAAGTGTATGGACGGCTTTTTCATGTCTGTGCTCCCCCGAGCTTCAGTTGAGTGCATGCCCTTTTGACAGCGCTGTCGACGTCGATCAAAAACCACCAACGGCAACACCCCTTGTACGCTTCAGCGCAAGCTAGACAAAAATACAAGCGCTGTCAATAAAAAATACAAGCGCTTGTATTTTTTGTCATGACGAGGTGTTTTTCGAATCCATGCAGGCGGCCTGATTGGGGTAGCATGGTGGCCTGAAAGCCATGTGGGGCGGGACGAACAAGACATGCCTGTGAGAATCGAAGACGTTGCCGCGCACGCGGGCGTATCCGTCAAGACGGTGTCCCGCGTGCTCAATGGCCATCCGAATGTCCGCGCCAATCTGCGCGCCCGCATCGAGGCCTCGATCCGCGAGCTCGATTACGTGCCCAATCCTTCGGCGCGCAGTCTGGCGGCCAATCGCTCGTATCTGGTGGCGCTGATGTTCGACAACCCGCTGGCCGGTTCCAGTTACATCATGGAGTTGATCGTGGGCGTTCTGCAGGCGTGCAAGGGCACGCCGTACAACGCGGTTCTGCATCCTTTCGATGCGGCGGATGATCTGGCGGCGCGCATTGGCGGTTTCGTGACGCAGCATCGCCCGGACGCGCTGGTTCTGGTGCCGCCGCATGCAAACGATGCAAAATTGTTGCAGCGGCTGGACGAGCTCGATGTGCGCTATGCGACGATTTCCTCGAAATTGCGCCAGTCGCGCATCGACATCGGTTTCGACGAGCGCAAAGCGGCGGCGGAAATTGTCGACCACCTGATCACCCTCGGGCACCGGTGCATCGGACATGTCACCGGGCTGAAGGGGCATGGCGCGCGCGCGTGGCGACGCGATGGCTACCGCGACGCGTTGCGCAGGGCCGGTATCGATTACGATGAATCGCTCGTGGCGGAAGGCAAATTCACTTTCGAATCGGGCATGGCGGCAGCCGGGGCATTGCTCGACCGGCGACGTCCGCCCACGGCGATTTTTGCCGCGAGTGACGACATGGCCTGCGGTGTGATCCGTGCGGCACACGAACGCGGCCTGGTTGTTCCGCGTGATCTGTCGGTGTGCGGTTTCGACGACACGCCGGTGGCGCGGCAGATTTCTCCCGGCCTGACGACCGTGCGCCAGCCGTGCCGCGAGATCAGTCGTCTGGCCGTGGAAAGCGTGCTGCAGTCGATTCGCGATCCGGGCATGCACCGGCGGGAGCGGGTGCCTTATCAGGTGCAGATACGCGAATCCACGGCCGCGCCGCGAAAACCGCGAAGGCCGTCCCGGTCCGCGTCGGATACGCCGTGAACCGGTCAGGCCAAGGGGCGCGTGATGACGACGGGCGTGATCGAAGCGGCCAGGCGTGAGCGCCGGGCGGTGACGGGCGCCGTGCTGCCATGCACGCGGCGCGTCGGTTGGTCTTTCATCATTATCTACGGTCTGGCCTATGCGGGCCTGTGGATGGCCTTGCTGCCGCCGATTCTGGAAGGGCTGGCCATGCGCGTGCACGCGATTGCGCCCGTGCATGCGGCCGACAGCTTGTCGCTGGTGGTGGGCATGGGTGCGTTGCTGGCACTGTTTGGCAATCCGTTTTTTGGCCGCCTGTCGGATCGCACGACATCGCGCTTCGGGCGGCGTCGGCCATGGCTGATCATCGGTGCCGCGGGTGGTGCGATGGGGCTGGCGCTCACTGCGCTGGCGACGTCGATACCGCTGCTGCTGCTGGGCTGGTGCATCGCGCAGCTGTCATTCAATGCGGAACTGGCCGCGCTGGCGGCGGTGCTTTCCGATCAGGTACCGGCGTCGCAGCGGGGCATGGTGTCGGGCGTCGTGAATGTCAGCCTGCCGCTGGGCATGGCCGGCGGCACGTTTCTGGTGCAGGTTTTCGCGCCGTCCATGCTGGCCGTTTTTCTGGTGCCGGCGGCGCTTGCGCTGGCCGGTGCCATTGCCCTGGTCTGGGTGTTGCCCGATCGCCAGCGTGCTGTGGTGCCGGCGGATCGTTACGGCTGGCGTGATTTTCTGGGCAGTTTCTGGATCAATCCGTGTCGCTTTCCCGATTTTGCCTGGGTCTGGAGCAGCCGCTTTCTGCTGTTCGCCGGCGTTGCCGTGTTGATGACTTATCAGGCGTATTACTTGGCCCATCAGTTTGGCTACGCACCGATTGAGCTGCCACGCCGCATCTTTTGGGCCACGCTGGCGCAATCCGGCATGCTGGCGGTTTTCGGCGTTCTTGGCGGTTGTTGCTCCGATGCCATGGGGCGGCGCAAGGTGTTCGTATCCGGCACGGCGTTGCTTTACGCGCTGGCCTTGCTGATGATCGCCTTTGCCGGTTCGTACGCGTGGTTTGTCGTCGGGATGGCCGTCACCGGCATGGCGCAAGGGATTTATCTGGCCGTCGATCTTGCCTTGGTGGTCGACGTGTTGCCGGATCGCGAAACTCATGCTGGCAGGAGCCTGGGCGTTTTCAACATTGCCAACGTCCTGCCGCAGATGCTGATGCCGGCGATTGCGCCGGGCATCCTGTTCGCAGGTGGCGGGAGCTACGCGATCTTGTTTGTCGTGGCGGCGGTGCTGGTCGTGTTTGGCGCCTGGGCCGTGGTGCCGGTGAAGGCCGTGCGCTGACGCGTGCCAGCGCTTGCGGCAGCGGGGGGGCATGCAAAGCCGGAACTGCGATGCACGTCACTCTGGAGCTTCGATCCGCGGGATGGCGCGACTTGACCGCCGAGGGCATCAGCGTCCAAGCTGATCCCCGATTCGATCCATTGGAAACACCGGCCATGGCCACCTCGGCAAAACAAGGCATCTTGTCGCTGAAGATCAACGACAAGCACGAGCTTTACAACGCCTACATGAGCTTTCTCAAAGGCGGCGGCCTGTTTGTTCCGACCAGTCAGCACTACGACCTGGGCGACGAAGTGATGCTGCTGGTGACGCTGGTCGAGGCCAAGGAACGCATGTCGGTGGCGGGCAAGGTGGCCTGGGTGACTCCGACTGGCGCCGGCAGCCGCACCCCCGGCATCGGCGTGCATTTCGCCAGCGCTGGCAGCGATGGCGAAGTGGCGCGCACCAAGATCGAAGCCATCCTCGGCGGCATGCTCAGCTCCGAGCGCGCCACGCAGACCATGTGAGAGCGGCAAATCACTGTTTCATCGTGCTGAGTGATTGTCGCCGCAAGTGTCACCCGGTCTGCCGAGTCTCGCGGCGCTTCAATTGGGGATGATCAGCGACGCGTCGTCGCCGGCTTCCAGCCGCTGATGGATGGCGACCAGGTGGTCGATCAATTCCTGTCTGGCCGCCGGCGCATACGGGTTTTCACCCTGGATGGTGGGAAACAGGTGGCCGGCATCGCCGCGCACCGCGTCCAGCATGTGGCGCAGACCCAGAAACGAGGGCGGCGCCAATGACAGGTCTTCGCCCACGCCCATCTCGACCAGCGCCTTGGCGATGAAAAACGCCATCGCATGCGTGCGCGCCATGGCCTGGTCGTGCTCGGCCGGCGTGCGTTCGACCACGTCGCAATCAAGGCTTTCGAACAATGCCTTGGCGCGCGGCAAAACATCGGGATGGTCATGGCTGACGCATAGCACCACGCGCCGCGGCCGATCGCCGCGCGCCAGGCTGATCGGCCCGAACAGCGGATGCGCGCCGATGTGGGCAAAGGCATCGCCCAGAATCTCCGCGCGCCACTGCTCCGGTTCCTGCTTGACCGAACCCACGTCCATCACGACCTGATCGGCCCGCAGCAACGGCCGCAGTTCCTGCAATGCCTGGCGCATGAAAGCCACCGGCATGGCCAGAATCACCCAGCCGGCCTCCGCCACGGCCGCCGCCGGTGAAGCGGCCGCCACATCGGCCGGAACGTCGGCTGCCGGATCGTAAACCCGCACCGGATAGCCGGCCTGCCGCAGCAACCCGCAAAAAGCCTGGCCGAAGCGGCCGAACCCGAGAATGGCAAAAGTGTCGTTGGCGGAAGCGTTCATGGGCGGACCGGGGATGCGGTGTGTCGCAAAAGCCCAGTGTGCCAGCGCTTGCACGGGTCGGGTCATGAAACGCAGGCATGGCGTGGGGCGGGGCCATGCGCCAGACAGCAAAAAGGCCGCCCGCAGGCAGCCTTTGCTTGAATTCTTTGGTCGGGGAGACAGGATTTGAACATGCGACTTCTACGTCCCGAACGATATTTGTGGGGCTTTGCAATCAACTGATTACGGCGTAAGTGACTAATTTATAACGTTGCGACGCAAAGCGAAATAATGCGGTATAGTCCCGTTTGCAGTTACCGTGCAGTTACGGGGCAATCATGAAGCTATCAAAGAAGCTGTCTCCGGCCATCGTGGAAGGCGCGAAACCGGAGGCCGAACCCTATAGACTCTGGGATACCGTGGTTCCGCAACTGCACCTGCGCGTGCAGCCATCGGGGGTGAAGTCCTGGAACGTTCAGTGGAGCCGCACGCGCTCCAAGTCCTTGGGCAAGTGGCCGGGCGTCACCATTGACGCGGCGCGGACTCGCGCCAAGGCCATCTTGATCGAGACTGACGAACAGGGCGCACCGCTGTCCGTGATCGACGCGGCGCGACCGGCACCTGATAAGCCCATCACCTTGGGCGACTTCATCCGTGACCACTTCGCACCGTGGGCACTGGCACACCAGAAGGCAGGGCGTGCGACCGTGGACGCGTTGGCGGCATCCTTCGGCACCATATACAAGCGCGAGCTACGAAGCGTCGTTGCCTTCGACATCGAGCGTTTCAAGACGCGCCGGCGCAAAGCGGGCGTGACTCCGGCAACCATCAACCGCGACCTTGACCGTATCCGGCGCGTGTATTCCTGCGCGGTGGAGTGGGGCTTTCTGGCGGAGCATCCCTTGCGCAAGGTGAAGCGCCTGAAGGTGGACAACGCGCGTGTGCGCTACCTGACCGATGCCGAGGAACAAGCCTTGCGTGATGCGCTAGCCAGCCGTGAGGCTGAGCGCCGGGGGCATCGTGAGTCGGGCAACGTTTGGTGTCGGCAACGTGGCGGCAAGGGGCGACCGATGTGGTCGGATGACGGCTATACCGACCACCTCATGCCCATGGTGTTGCTAGCCATCAATACCGGCATGCGGCGGGGCGAGTTGTTCGGGCTGGAATGGCGGAGCGTGAACCTTGCTGGTCGGCAATTGACCGTGGTGCCTGACAACGCCAAGTCGGGGCGTACCCGGCATATTCCGCTCAACAACGAAGCGCTTGACGTGCTGACGCGATGGCACGCGCAAGGCGAGGGCAAAGGGCTGGTGTTCCCATCACCAAGCGGTGGCCGGTTTGGCAACATCAACAAATCATGGGCCGGCATTGTGACGGCGGCGGGGCTGGTGGACTTCACGTTTCACGACCTGCGCCACACGTTCGCGTCAAAGCTGGTCATGGCCGGCGTAGACCTCAACACCGTGCGTGAACTGTTGGGCCATGCCGACCTCAAGATGACACTGCGCTATGCACACTTGGCACCCGGCAAGCTGGCGGCGGCTGTTGATATGTTGGTGGAGGGCAAGTGATGGCAAAGGAGGCGTGTTGTGACTGGTGTGGGGATGGGTTGAATTGCGCGGTCGATAGCGCTGTTGCACGGGAGTACTGGACAACCGCGCTGGGGTTATGCATCTGTGATGCGTGCATCGTCAAGCATTCCGATGACGACCTTGACCTTGATTCGGAACTGCGGTCTTTCGCGCTTCGCTTGAGGGAGTCACGCCATGGCATCGTGCTGGCTTATATCCGCGAGTGCATCGAGTGTTCCCGAGGTGTCATTGTTGATTGGCAAGTGGACGAGGTAGAAGCGGAGCTATCGCGCGCGTTCAAGCTGTATCGTGATGGTGAACGTCTTGCCGCCATCGAGGCCGCAAGTGCAGCCTGGTCAAAGTCGGTGCACATGCGTGACCTGGTGGAAAAGCGACCTGTCATTGCCCGTGATGCAAGGCGACAAGAAGGTACGCGCAATAAACGCGGTTCCCGTATGCCTGAACTGGATGCATGGCTGGATGAGCGCCTGGGCTGCAATTTGCCAGTGCGAAATGACGTGCTATGGGAAATGCTTCCCGACGAACGCGACGATTTTCAACGCGCCGGAGTCTATCGCGACGGTGAAAAGGTGGTCGAGTACCGAGACGATGCCGAGCATGTAATCACTCGGGCCGGGTTCAACAAGCGTGTGACGGCGGCAAGAAAACGCCGCTAATAATTAACGGCGCATCGCGTTTTCCACCCTGTACTCACTCGCCGCAAAACGTGGCGACATGACGCGAGTACAGACGATGGACAAGCTAAAACTTTCGATGGCCGACATTGCCGAGATGACCGGCGAGGCCATGCCCCTGATTTACCACGCGATCAACGCGGGCGACCTGAAAACCTTCCTTGTCGGGCGACGACGGTTCGCGCGACCCGAAGCTGTGCGGGCTTGGGTTGACTTCCTGCAAGCCGAGAGTGATGCAGGTCGACCCGTCTGCTATCAAGCGCGCAACCGCGGGGAGGCTGCAGCATGAATGCCGTCACCCCCTTGCCGGCGCATCGTGTCCGCACCCGAACCGAAATTGACCGCGACGTACTCGCCGCCTGTCGCCGCCTGGGCGAACTGGCCATGAAAGCGGAACTCGCCATGCAACCGCCTGACCGTGATGCCATCGGTCCCGTTGCCGAAGGGCTGCGGCGGCTGTTGATCGAAGGGAGGGCGCAAGGATGAACTTCCAGACGCGAAAAAGCCCGGCGGCAACCGGGCTCATTCAAAACAAGTCGCATGCCAATGCTACCGCCACCACCGACCCGCTGCAAATTCTGCTGCCACGGCTTGATCATGTACGCAAATACGGCGACGGCTATCGGTGCGAGTGCCCTATCGGCCACAAGTCACACGGCACCTTGTCCGTTACCGAAACGGGCGACGGCACGCTGCTGGTTCGATGCTGGGCCGGATGCGAGACGGTCGACGTGTTGCACGCGGTCGGGCTCGAACTGAAAGACTTGTTCCCGGCACCCGTCAAAGACCAATCGCCACTCGCGCGACGGCAACGCCGGGATGCCTGGAAGCAAGCGGGTTGGAGTGCTGCCATTGGCGTGCTGTCCCGTGAATCAATCGTGGTCGAGATCGCAGCCCATGCCCTGGCTGAAGGGCAGGTTCTGGATGCTGTAGACCACGAACGTCTACTGCTGGCCATGCGGCGCATCCACGATGTTCGGGAGGTGCTGCAATGACTGCCGAGACCTACAAGCGCAACCTTGACGAGCGTGCCGAGCGTGAGTTGGCGATGGTGCACAAGTTGACCCACGGGGAGACAACACCGGAATCAATCGCGCCATCCACGCCACACGAATACATGGCGCGAGTGCGTCTGATTGGCGCGAATACGCTCAAGCCTGAGCCGATCCGGTGGCTTTGGCCGGGATGGCTGGCGCGAGGAAAGCTGCACGTACTGGCCGGCGCTCCCGGTACAGGCAAGACCACCATTGCGATGACGTGGGCAGCTTGCATTTCGTCTGGACATCCATTCCCGACGGGCTGGAAGCCATCACCGGGCAACGTTCTGGTGTGGTCGGGTGAAGATGATCCGCGCGATACGCTTGTCCCGCGTCTACTGGCTGCCGGTGCCGATCTTTCGTGTGTGCACTTCATCGAAGGAATCGACGACGACGGACATAGCCGTCCATTTGACCCGGCAACCGATGTTCTGGAGCTGGCGGGACAAGCGGCGAAGATGGGCCGGGTGTCCATGTTGGTGGTTGACCCGGTGGTCAGTGCCGTTCGTGGCGACTCCCACAAGAATGCCGAGGTGCGCCGTTCACTGGCCCCGCTGGTTGATCTTGCGATCCGGCTCGACGCGGTGCTGGTCGGCATCACGCACTTCACCAAAGGCACCGGTGGCCGTGACCCGTTGGAGCGAGTGACCGGCAGTCTGGCTTTTGGTGCGCTCGCCCGCCTGGTATTCGGTACGTGCAAGCAGCAAGGCGAAGAAGGCGAGCCTCAGCGCATGACGCTGGCGCGGGTGAAATCAAACATCGGTCCTGATGGTGGCGGTTTTGCCTACGCTTTCGAGCAAACCGAACTGGAAGGGCACCCCGGCGTGGAGGCAAGCCGGATTGTCTGGGGCGAGTCCATCGAAGGCAGTGCTCGCGACTTGCTGGCCGAACCTGACCCCGATGACGAAGGGCAGGATGCGGCATCGTTCTTGCGTGACCTGCTGGCCGATGGGCCGATGCCAACGAAGGATGTAAAGCGGCAAGCCGATGATGCTGGTTTTGCGTGGCGAACGGTCCAGCGCTCCATGAAAAGGGCCGGCGTGGTGTCACAACGCGGTGGATTTGGACAGCCAGCAAAGTGGTCAATAAAGGTCAGTCACGCCACAGTCGCGCCAGTTACGCCACACCCTGAGAGTGGCGCGAACGGCGCGACTGGGGGAGAAATGGCGCGACTGGACGGCACCGACAACGGCATGGAGGCCTTCGACCTATGAATGCTGCCACCCTGATTCAGCGATGCTCCGATGCCGGCATTCAACTGTCCGCCGATGGCGACCGACTGCACGTCGAGGCACCACCGGGAGCCATCACTTCCGAACTGCGTGACTTGCTGGTCAACCGCAAGACCGAGCTCATCGAAGCCATGAGCGGAATCCGTGGCCACCTTCTGGCCCTGGCCAAATCCGAAGGTGTAGATGCGTCATTGGTCTACGCCCTGCCATCGGGTGACGTGGATGCCTGCGACGGCCTGGACGATGCAGCACTCACCGCCTACGTGCTCATGCTGGACGACACCGCTACGCGTGAAGCCGGCAAGAGGCCGGTCAGCTACACGGCAAAGGCCATGTGCCGGCACTGTGGACCGGTCTGGTTGTCGCCCGACGTATTGCAGGGCGCACCGGTAATTGATGGCTGGCCGCAAGTGTTGGGTTGTCCGTGGTGTGTCGTCAGAGCTGCCGAGCGATATATCCCGCGCCCGACCCGACGGACTGAGATCGACGAAAACCTGATGCGGTCGGAGCTGACGGCTACCCAACAAGCCGAACACCTACAGCGCCGGAAGGAAATCTGGGAGGCGATGCAGGAGGCTGAAACTGGGAAAAGTTTTCCCAGTTCTGGCGGGGCTGGGAATCAAGGCTTCGCGGACGATACGGCGAAGGCTACAGGCCAGACGAAACGCGCTGTCAATATGGCCACCCGACGCGCCCGCGAGGTATGTCAAGAGGCCCGCGACCTGATCCGGGGCACGTCTGCATCAAATACCAACCGAAGGAACTGACCAAATGAACAACACCAACGATCAATTGACCCTTGCGGCCGCCCGTGAAGTCCGCGCTCTGGCGGACAACGGTTATCACGGTATCGCCGTCCTGTCAGACCTCGCCCTGGGGCATGTCGCCATCCTGCGAATCGATCATCAAGGCGGAGCGCAACGGATCGGGCAGGGGCATGTGTCCGTCATGCCTGAAACGACCCCTGAGCTGTTGCCGTTGCCCGGCCTGATTATCCCCGTAAATACCGGCCCTGTGGATGCATTCCATTTGGCGGAGGCATACATACGTCAAAGAACGGCCCATTTCATGAATTGACATCTTGATTATGTCGCGCGTTTTATATAGGCTGAATGCATCGTCAAAACGGACGGCCCACGGCCCCGAATTGACGGTCGAGTTTGCGGCCAGCCCACGGCAAAAGCGCGCGACAAGTCCGATTTTCATTTATCGGCTTGCGCGCGTTTTTTTGTGCGCGGCCAAAACTTGAGGAATACAAACATGTATCGCACCAAAGAACCGGCGGAGCAATTCGCCATCGCACAAGCCGAAGCCGCGAAGACCGGCCTGTCTCTGAAGGTGGGTTTCGGCAACGACGCATCGCGTTCTGAGCAGTTGCAGGAACGCGCCGACCTTCGCCGCCTCGCCAATGATTTGCGCGAACAGGCAACGGTCGCCATCGAGGCAAACGACACCAAGCGCGCGGAGCAGATTACCGATGCGCTGGACGCCGTGGCCGCGATCATCGGCAAAATTTCCAGAAACCTGGACTTGCAGGACGCTGCCCGCGAGCGCATCGATAGCCGATCCACGGATGACACTGACTTGCGTGACCAGTCCGGCGTCCGTATTGGCACACTGTTGACGAATGCCGACCTGAGCGACGAAGGCAAGATTGCCGCGAAGCTGGGCCACCGCATGTCCAATAACGCATTTGGCGGCGACGCGGACGAAGGCGGGCTCGCTGCATTCTTCCGAGGCGTAGCAGGCGGGCGCACTACGGACGCGATCAAGGCGAGCTTGTCCGAAGGCACCGACAGCCAAGGAGGTCATGCGGTCCCCTCCTGGTTGCTGCCGGGCATCCTGAAGGCACTGGTTCCGGCATCGTCCATGTTGCAGGCGGGCACGAACGTCGCGGTCCTGCAGCAGCCTGGCGATTCGTTCAAGGTGGCTGCAGTGGATAGCGTGCCAACCGCCGCATGGCGCGATGAAAACGGCGCGCTTTCGGAATCTGACCCCACGTTCCGAGGCGTGACCATCGTCCCCCGGTCGCTGTCCTTCATCTTCAAGGTCAGCCGGGAGTTGTTGATGGATGCGCCGGGCATGGAGCAGGCGTTGCGTGTGGCCATTGCGCAGGCATTCGCCAAGGAGATCGATCGGGCCGGTTTGATCGGCACCGGCACGGCTCCCGAGATTCGCGGCGTATTGAATACCACCGGTATCAACACCTACGCCATGGGTACGGACGGCGCGGAACTGTCCAACTACGCGCCGATCATCAAGGCGGCTCGAACGATTGCCGATGACAACGCGCCGGCACCAACGGCCATCATCACCTCCAACCGTGAGGCCGAAACCATCGACCTGTTTGCCGACACGACCGGTCAGCCATTGCGGCGACCGCCTGCATTGGATGCGTTGAAGTTCATCGCTACCTCACAGGTGCCGACGGATGACACGCAAGGCACGGCCACCGATGCCAGCACGATGTATCTGGGCAATTGGACTTTTGCGACGCTCTACATGCGCGAGCAACTGAGCGTGCTCAAGCTCGACCAGTTGTATGCGGCGAATGGTCAGGTCGGCTTTGCCTGTCATGCGCGTGTGGACCTGGCGCTGGCCTACCCGAGCGCGTTCTGCGCCATCAAGGGCGTCATCCCTGCAGCGTAATTTTGCGGGATGAAGTCCCCGCAACGGACAAGCCGGCGAGTGTCCGCAACAACCCCGGCAGTCGTGGCAGGTGATTGCCATCTGTGACACGACAGGCGAACGAAGCCGGGCAGGAACGCTGTTGCAACCGCAACGCGGGAGCCCTGTCCGGCTCGCCTTCAATATCGAGGACAACGATATGACCAACCACTCCGAACCGATATGGGACGAGCGCACAGACAAGTGGCACGAGAGGGTGCGCGATGAACTCAAGCTCACGCGTGCGGCTGACCTGACCATGCTTGAAGTGGCAAGCCATGCCATGCACCGCAGTCACGGCTCACGTACACCACACCCCGATGACTTGCGCTTGATCCTGGACGCGCTGGCGGCACTGACGTCACGTCGTCGTCGCTGGTTCTGGTGAGAGCAGACGGTGCTCACGCATAAGGACAATGACGGTGGAGGGGCACCCAAAAGGCTGAGCCACCCCGGCTCTGGTGACCGCGTGTTCCCGCATACACAGAAAATTTCCCCGTTGAAAAGGGTTTCAAGATGACAGTCCCACGCAAAGGAGGCCATGGCGGTGCCCGTCCCGGCGCTGGCAGGCCGCGCAAGACTCAACCCAAGCCGGTCCCGGTATCTGACGACCTTGACATGCTGTCGCTGCTGGAGGCGGTCGCTCGGGGCGAGATCAAGATCACACCACTTCAGTTGCGAGCGGCTATTGCAGCACTGCCGTACACACACCCGAAAGCCGACACCGGCAAGAAGGCGGAGCGCCAGAAAGCTGCCGAGGCGGCTGTGCTTCGCTTCCCGAAACCCGTTCCCCAAAAGACAAGGTAACCCCCTATGAAGACCGAAGACTTCAACGTTATTGCCAAGCGTCACCCCTTTGACGGCGAGACCGTATTTGCACAGTTCCAGGCCGGCATGACCATTGCCGAGGCCTTGGGCGAGCAAGCGGCCCATTCTGCGAGCGTGGTGGTTGGCGGTCACGAGATACCGCGCGCGTTGTGGGGCAAGGTGAGGCCCAAGGCTGGCAAGTCGGTGGAAGTCATCCTGTACCCGCAGGGCGGTGGTAGCGCGGGCAAGTGGATTCGCATTGTCGCGCTGGTGGTCATCACCTACTTTTCCGCCGGGTTGGCTTCGGGCGCATGGGGCACTGCGCTGACGGGTACGACGGCTGGCGTTGTTACGGGCGCATCCGCCGCATGGGCTGCCGGATTTTCAGCGCTGGCAATGATGGCCCTCAACACCCTTGTTCCACCCCCAACAGCCAAAGGCCTGAGTGGCGCCGGTGGCGATCCGTTCTCCCAGCTCAACAGCCTGACCGGCACGTCCAATCAGGCCAGCCCGTATGGCGTCATTCCGTGCGTGGTGGGCCGAATGCGATTCATGACCGCTGAACTGCCTGCACTTCAACCGGGTGATGAGGTGACGGTCAACGGTCGCCGTTACTGGCAGCCGGTGGCCGTGCCTGGACAGATACCCCGCGCGGTGGCCATTCACGAAGCCGGCCACACCGTAGCGTCGTGGTGGGTTGGCAAGGAGCTGGTACGCACGCACGTGACGCCGGAAGGTGCCGGGAGCTACACAACAGCGCAACGCCTGATTGAAGGGGACGATGAAGCCGCCGTGACGGCATTCTGCAAATCGAAGACACGGAAGGAGCTCAACGACCTTGTGCTTCGCGAGCTGGTGCAGACCATGGCCGGGCCGATGGCTGAAGCAAGGGAAAAAGGCTGGGGACTGGCATGGCAAGCCATCGCTGAACCAGGGCAGCGCATGCAGGACGAGGGCGAGCCGCCGACCGATCTGCAGGCGTGGGTCACGCTCTCATTGCTGCCCAAGCCAAAGGACCGCAAGCGGGTAGCGAATCGATCCGTGCAGGTGGCTGAGGCATTTTTGGCCTTCTATTGGCCGCAAGTAGAGGCGCTGGCAGACGCGCTTCAAGAGCATGGCGAACTGACCGGGGCGGATGTGCTGGGAGTGATCGGCAAGCCGGCGCGAGGGCGACACGGCACCTTGACGCTGGACTGACGCAAGGTAGGCAATTTGCAGTTACCATGCAGTTACCACGAAAAACGCCACCAGCTAAGGTGGCGTAAGTCGTTGATTTTATGGTCGGGGAGACAGGATTTGAACCTGCGACTTCTACGTCCCGAACGTAGCGCTCTACCAGGCTGAGCTACACCCCGACGGGAGGCCGGAATGATACTGATCGAAGGTCACCTTGGCAACGACTTTTTGCAATCTTTTGCAGACGGGCATCGCGTTACACTAAGCGTTTGCACCGTCAATCACAGAGGTCTCCATGGCGTCGTCCCTCGCCCGCACCATGCCCGGCACGCTGGAATTGCTGCCGCTTGAGCAGGTGGGTTTCCAGCGCATGCTGGGCACCATCCGCCGCAACTACGAGCGCTTCGGCTTTCTGCCGATCGAGACGCCGGCCATCGAGTTCACCGACGTGCTGCTGACCAAGAGCGGCGGCGAAACCGAGCGCCAAGTGTATTTCGTGCAATCGACAGGTGCGTTGGACAAGACCGACGGCCTGCCGGAGCACGCGTTGCGCTTTGACCTGACCGTGCCGCTGGCGCGCTACGTGGCCGAGCACGAGCGCGAATTGGGCTTTCCGTTCCGGCGTTACCAGATGCAGCGCGTGTACCGCGGCGAGCGTGCGCAGCGCGGGCGTTTTCGCGAGTTTTACCAGTGCGACATCGACGTGATCGGCAAGGACAGCCTGTCGATCCGCTACGACGCCGAGATCCCGGCCGTGATCCACGCCGTGTTCAGCGAGTTGGCGATCGGCCCGTTCACCATCCAGATGAACCACCGCAAGCTGATGCGCGGCTTTTTCGAAGGCGTGGGCGTGACCGATTCGGAACAGCAGATGCTGGTGCTGCGCGAAGTCGACAAGCTGGACAAGCGCGGCGCCGATTACGTGCGTACGGTGCTGACGGGCGAGGGCTTCGGGCTGTCGTCCGAGGCGGTGGACAAGATCCTGGCGTTCGTCGAAGTGCGTTCGACCTCGCTGGTCGACGCGCTGCAAAAGCTCGACGCGCTGGGCAGCGGCAGCGAAACATTCGAGCAGGGCCGTGACGAGCTCAAGCAGGTGCTGAATCTGATTCACGCCTTCGGCGTGCCCGAGTCAGCCTTCGCGCTCAACCTTTCCATCGCGCGCGGACTCGATTACTACACCGGCATGGTCTACGAGACGACGCTCGACGAGCACCCGGACATCGGCTCGATCTGCTCAGGCGGACGCTACGAAAACCTCGCCAGCCAGTACACCAAAAGCCACCTGCCAGGCGTGGGCATTTCCATCGGCGCGACGCGTCTTTACTGGCAGTTGCGCGAGGCCGGACTGCTCAAGGACGCCGGCGTGAGCACGATTGCCGCGCTGGTCACGCAGATGGATGAAGACAAGCTGCCGCAATATCTGGCGCTGGCGTCGGAAATGCGCAACGCCGGCATCGCGACCGAAACCGCGCTGGAAGGCGGCAAGCTGGGCAAGCAGTTCAAGCACGCCGATCGTGCCGGCATCCGTTTCGTGCTGGTGCTGGGCGACGACGAGATCGCCAAGGGCACGGTGACGGTCAAGGACATGCGCCGCAACGAGCAATTCGAGGTGGCACGCGACGAGCTGGCGCGCACCTTGCGTGTCGAACTGGAACAGGCCGCGGCCATGGGTGCAGTCTGACAACTCGCGGTTGTCCGCTGCGGTGGGCGGCAACCGTCATGTGTGACGCCGGTGACGCAATGATTGATGGGAGCCAACCGTGGACACACAACAAACGATCATCCTGGACGGTAAAAGTCTGACCCGTGCGCAAGTTGTGCGCGTGGCGCGTGGCGCGAACGTTGCGCTGGATGGTGCCAACCTCGCGCGCGTGCAGCGCACGGCCGATTTCCTGGCTGAAAAGGTCAACTGCGGCGAGCCGGTCTACGGCATCACCACCGGCTTCGGCAGCAACGCCGACAAGCTGCTCGGCTCGCACCATGCGCGCGACGAACTGCCCGGCAGCCAGCCCGATCCCAACCGTCCCAGCCTGATGGAAGAATTGCAGCGCAACCTCATCATCACGCACGCGGTGTGCGTGGGCGAGCCGTTCCCGGCCGACGTGGTGCGCGCGATGATGGTGATCCGCATCAACACGTTGATGCGCGGCCATTCGGGCATTCGCGCGGCCACGCTCAGTGCGCTGGCCGACCTGCTCAACAAGGGCGTCATTCCGGTCATCCCGCGCAAGGGTTCGGTCGGTGCCAGCGGTGACCTGGCACCGTTGTCGCATCTGGCGATCGTGCTTCTGGGCGGTGGCGAGGCGTTTTACCAGGGCGAGCGCCTGAGCGGCGCCGAGGCGCTGCAAAAGGCCGGCTTGAAGGCCGTGCGCCTGTCGTTCAAGGAAGGCCTGGCGCTCAACAACGGCACCACGCAAATGCTGGCCACGGCGGTGCTGGCGGTCGAGCGCATGCGCGGCCTGCTGGCCACGGCCGACGTGGCCGCGGCGATGAGTCTGGACGCGTTTGCCGGCCGCAGCGGCGCGTTGCGCGAGGAAGTGCACGCCTTGCGTCCGCATCCGGGGCAGGTCGAAACCGCGCGCCACGTGCGCGAGCTCACGCGCGCGTCGACTCTGGTCGACATTCCTTATCATCTGGTGCCGCATTTCAAGACCTGGACCGCCAGCGCCTGGTCGACGCCGGCCGCTCAGGCGCAGCGTTTCGACATTTACTGGGACTGGGTGCCGCTGAGCCAGCGCGACGGACGCGAGGCGTTCTACCAGCGTTTTCTGCCGTTCCGCGGCGGCAAGAAGCATCAGCCGCAGGACGCCTATTGCCTGCGTTGCATGCCGCAGGTGCATGGCGCCGTGCGCGATGCGGTCGAGCAGGCGTGCCGCGTGGTCGACATTGAATTGAACGCGGTGACGGACAATCCGCTGGTGTTTCCGGACGCGAAAAATCCGCGTTTCATCGAAGATCAGGTGATCTCCGCCGGGCACTTCCACGGCATGCCGCTGGCGCTGGTGATGAGCTACGTCAAGGCCGCCATTCCGGTGTTGGCGTCGATCTCGGAGCGGCGCCTGAACAAGCTGGTCGATCCGGCCAACAACGATGGCCTGCCGGCGTTCTTGACCGGCAACGAAGACGCCACCGACTCGGGTTTCATGATCGTGCAGTACACCGCCGCGGCGCTGGTCAACGACCTCGCCACGCGCGCGCATCCGGCCAGCGTGTACTCGGTGCCGACCAGTGCCAACGCCGAAGACCACGTGTCGATGGGCGCCAACGAGGCCCGCCACGTGCTCGACATGACGACCGACCTGGGCCACGTGCTGGGCCTTGAGCTGTACACCGCCGCGCAGGCACTGGAATACCGCCAGGACATGCTCAACGCCGCGCGCGAATTGGCACGCGCCGGCGACTGGCGGGCGCTGGCGGCCAAGGTCAAGGGCGCGCCGCACGAGGATCATCCCGACTACGCCGTGTTCCGCAAGGAAGTCGAGCAGCTGATGCACGCGCTGGCCGACGCCGACGCGTTCCGTCCGGGCGAGGGCGTGGGCAAGGCGTTCGCCATGATCCGCGGACGCATCGACTTCATGCGCCAGGACCGCGCCATGGGCCACGACGTGGAAGCGGCCTGCAAACTGGTGGCCGAAGGCGCGTTCGGCCAGTTGTAGGCCAGGCTGCGCATCGCCGGACAGACGGTCATGCGCAACCGCCATTTTCGAAAACGGAGAGCGACATGGACCTGTGCAAGCAATCCGACGACGCCATCATGGCGGTGGTCGATCCCATCATGGACAACCTGATGGCGGCTTCCACCGCCATCGACTACGCGGCCCATGTACGCGATTTCACCGACCGTTTGAAGGGCATGCTGTCGGAGCAGGCCTTGCAGGCCATCTGTGCGGATTATCAGCGCCGGCGCGGCTTTTTTGCCGCGCGCGAGCGGGTCGCCATCTTCCGGCGCCCGGATTCCGTCGCCGTCGTCTGGCGCCAGTATTTCACCAAGGCGCAGGGCGAGTTTGTCGCCGAACTGGTGCTGGTGGAGCGTGACGGCCGTTACCTCGTCGACCATGTCATGGTGTTTTGAGGCGAGCCTGATTTTTGACGAGATGCTGACGGGCCTTCGGCCCGCATCGCCCGCAGGCGGGTTCCCGCAAAAGCAAAGCTCCAACCCCAAAGCACATCGGTAGGAGCGCGCCCGCGCGCGATGGCGCGATGCTGGTTTGCGGCAAGATCCCATCGCCCGCAGGCGGGCTCCCACAAAAGCAAGGCTCCAGCCTCAAAACACATCGGTAGGAGCGCGCCTGCGCGCGATGGGGCGCGTGCGGAGCGGATGGCTAGTTCTCGCAAAATGATGTGCCTTCCCGCAAATAGCCGGCCGCAACCATATGTCCACATGTTGTTGCGCACGCGATGAATGCGGCGTAGGATGCGCATCAACGTGCTAACACGTTATTACATTAAGCATCATGAAACGTCGCAGCATCGAACCCGAAATCGCTTCCGAAAGCGCCGAAGAAAGCTTGTGCCGCGCCATGTTGGCGCTGGACAAGCTGTCCGACATGCGTGCCTTCTTGCGCGACTTGTGCACGCCGGCCGAGATGGAGGCGCTGATCGACCGTTGGCGTGTGGTTCCGCATGTGCTCGAAGGCGTGCCGTACCGCGACATCCACGAGCTCACCGGCGTGTCCATCACCACCATCGGTCGTGTGGCGCGATTTTTGAACGATGGCAACGGCGGCTACCAGGCCGCCATCAAAGCGGCAGCGGCCCACCAGGCGCCGCGCCGCAAAGCAGGAAAGAAAGCATGAGAACTCCTGATCGTCTGCGCATAGCCGCGCAAAAATCCGGCCGTCTGGCCGACGCGGGGCGCGACCTTCTGGCGCGTTGCGGGCTGGTGTTTCGATCCAGCCGCGACAAGCTGTTTTGCTTTGGCGAAAACCAGCCGGTCGACCTGTTGCTGGTGCGCGATGACGACATTCCGGGCTTGCTCGCTTCCGGTACCTGCGACCTGGGCATCGTCGGCCGCAACGTGCTGGACGAATACACGCTGGAAAACCCGGAGCAGCCGGCGTTGCGCGAATGGCGGCAACTGGGTTTCGGGCGCTGCCGGCTGTCGCTGGCCTTGCCGCGCGATGAAGCCTGGCAGGGGCCGAAGCAGTTGGCCGGGCGCCGCATTGCCACCAGTTATCCGCGCCTGTTGCGGCAATGGCTGGACGCGCAGGGCGTGGACGCGGCCATCGTGACATTGTCCGGTTCGGTCGAAATCGCGCCGCGTCTGGGGACCGCCGACCTCATCTGCGACCTGGTGCAATCCGGCTCCACGCTGGTGGCCAATCAGCTTGCCGAGGTGGCTACCGTGATGGACAGCGAGGCCGTGCTGGCCGGGCCGGCCAGCACTCCGGCCGATGAACGTGGCGATCTGCAAAACCTGCTGCTGCGCCGTCTGGATGGCGTGCTCAACGTGCGCGAATCGCGTCTGGTGATGCTGCAGGCGCCGCGTGCCGCCTTGGGCGACATCACGTCCTTGTTGCCCGGCTGCATCAATCCGCTGGTCACGTCGATCGAAGGCCAGCCCGACCGCATCGCCCTGCAGGCCGTGTGCAGCGGGCGCGTGGATTGGCAGGAGCTGGAAGCCATGCGCCAGGTCGGCGCGCAATCAATGCTGGTTTTGCCTGTGGAGAAAATGCTGGCATGAATGCCGTGAACGTGATGGCCGACAGGGCCGGCCCGGCCATTCTGGACTGGGCACAGTTGAATGCCGAACAGCGCCGCGAAGTATTGCGGCGCCCCGCGCAGACGCACAGCAGCGAGCGTGCCGACAAGGTGGCCGCCATCATTGATCGCGTGCGCCATGGTGGCGACGCGGCGCTGCTGGAATTGACCGCGCAGCTGGATCATTGCCGGGTGACATCGCTGGCCGTGGCGGCGGCCGAGTTTGATGACGCCGAGCGTGTTCTGCCGGGCGAGCTGAAGCAGGCGATCGCCGATGCCATCGCGCGCATCGAAACCTTCCATCGCGCCGCGATGGGCGCGGGCATGCGCGTGGAAACCGCGCCGGGCGTGGTGTGCGAACGCGTGCCGCGCGCCATCGAACGGGTCGGTCTGTACGTGCCGGCCGGCAGCGCGCCGTTGCCGTCGACGGTGCTGATGCTGGGCGTGCCGGCGCGTCTGGCCGGTTGCCGCGAAGTGGTGCTGTGCTCGCCGCCGCGTCCGGATGGCAGTGTCGATCCGGTCGTGCTGTACGCGGCGCGCCAGTGTGGCATCGACAAGGTGTTCCGTCTGGGCGGCGCGCAGGCCATCGCGGCCATGGCGCTGGGCAGCGAAAGCGTGCCGGCGTGCGACAAGCTGTTCGGCCCCGGCAATGCGTGGGTGACCGAAGCCAAGCAGCAGGTGGCCAGCGTGCCTGGCGGCCCGGCCATCGACATGCCGGCCGGCCCGTCCGAGGTGCTGGTGATTGCCGATGCCGAGGCCGACGTGCGCTTTGTCGCCGCCGATCTGCTCTCGCAGGCCGAACACGGTCCGGATTCGCAGGTCGTTCTTTTGACCGATGATGCGTCCTTGCCGCAAGCCGTCGCCGCGGAAATCGAGCGTCAGGTCAGCGAGCTGTCGCGTGTCGCCATCGCCCGCCAGGCGCTGGCCTCCAGCCGCCTGATCAAGGTTGACTCGCTTGAACAGGCGGCCGAGGTGAGCAACTTGTACGCGCCCGAGCACCTCATCGTGCAGGTGCGCGAGCCGCGCGCGCTGCTGCCGTTGATCCAGCATGCCGGCTCGGTGTTCCTGGGGCGCTGGGCCAGCGAGCCGGTCGGCGATTACTGCAGCGGCACCAACCATGTGTTGCCGACCTACGGCCACGCGCGTGCGTGGAGCGGCGTGTCGGTCGACAGCTTCCGCAAATATCTCACCGTGCAGGAATTGACCGCCGCCGGTTTGCAGGCCATCGGCCCGTGCGCGGTGACGCTGGCCCGCGCCGAAGGGCTGACCGCGCACGCGCGCGCGCTGACGATTCGCCTTGAAAGCACGGAGATCAATGCATGAACGTGCTTGATCTGGCGCGCCCGGAAGTCGTGGCGCTCAAGCCGTATTCGTCCGCGCGCATGGAAGCGCGCAACGCGCAGGTGATGCTCAACGCCAATGAATCGCCGTGGCTGCCAGTCGGCGATGCGGGACAGGGTTTGAACCGTTATCCCGAGCCGCAACCGGCGGTGTTGTGCAGCCGTCTGGCCGAGGTTTACGGTGTGCGCGACGAACAGATCCTGGTCAGCCGCGGCAGCGACGAGGCGATGGATTTGCTGGTGCGCGTGTTTTGCCGACCGGGCCAGGACGCCATTGCCATCTGCCCGCCGACCTTCGGCATGTACGCGGTATGCGCCGGTGTGCAGGGCGCGGGCGTGGTGAGTGTGCCGCTGGACGCGGATTTCGGCGTGGATGTCGAGGCTTTGCTGGCGGCCGTCACGCCGGCGGTGAAACTGGTGTTTTTGTGTTCGCCGAACAATCCGACCGGTGGCGTGGTGCCGCTGGAAGACATCGAGGCCGTCGCCGCGGCGCTGGCCGAGCGCGCGCTGGTGATTGTCGATGAGGCGTATGTCGAATTTGCCGACGGCGACAGCGCGGCGGCCTTGCTGGACGACTATCCCAATGTGCTGGTGTTGCGCACCTTGTCCAAAGCCTGGGCATTGGCCGGTGCGCGCATCGGTGCCTTGCTGGCGGCGCCCGGAATCATCGCGCTGGTGCGTCGCATCATGCCGCCGTATCCGTTGCCGACGCCGAGTGTCGACGCCGCCTTGGCCACGTTGTCGGATGAGGCCATGCAGACTGTGCGCGAACGCATCGCCAGCATCCGCTATCAGCGTGATTGCCTGCGCAAGCGCTTGCGCGCGCTGCCGCAGGTGCGCGCGGTCTTGCCGTCGCAGGCGAATTTTCTGACCGTGCGCTTTGATGATGCGGCAGCGGTGTATGGCGCGCTTTTGGCGCAAGGCATCGTGGTGCGCGACGTCACGCGTTACCCCGGCCTGGCCGATTGCCTGCGCATCAGCGTGGGCAGCGCGCAGGACAACGCGCAATTGCTGCAGGTGCTGGAATCGCTTGCCGAAGGTACGGCCATGGATGATCCGGCCAGCAAGCGGGAGCGTGCCTGATGCGCAAGATCTTGTTTGTGGATCGCGACGGTTGCCTGATCGAGGAGCCAGCCGACGAGCAGGTGGACGCGCTGGACAAGCTGGCCTTGCTGCCGGGCGTCATTCCGGCCTTGCGCCAATGCGTCGGTGCGGGCTACGAGCTGGTCATGGTGACCAATCAGGATGGTCTCGGCACGACCCGTTTTCCGCAGGCCGATTTTGATGGCCCGCAAAATTTTTTGCTGCAGTTGCTGGCTTCGCAGGGCATCACGTTTCGCGAAGTCCTGATTGACGCCAGCCTGCCTTCCGAGCACAAGGACACGCGCAAACCCGGCACCGGCCTGGTGCGCCATTACCTGGCCGACGACGGCTGGAGCCGCGCGCAATCGGCCATGGTCGGCGATCGCGACACCGACATGCAGTTTGCCGCCAATCTGGGCGTGCGCGGATTTTGCGTTGGCGAGGGCAACAACTGGCCGTCCATCGCGCGCGAGTTGTGCGAGATGCCGCGTGTGGCGACCGTCGAGCGCAACACCAGCGAAACGCGCATCCGCGCGCATGTCGATCTGGATGCGCCGTCGTCGGCCAAGGTGTCGACCGGCATCGGCTTTTTCGACCACATGATCGAGCAGATCGCCCGCCACGGCGGCTTTGCACTGGAACTGACCTGTGACGGCGATCTCGACGTGGATGACCACCACACCGTGGAAGATTGCGCGCTGGCGCTGGGCGAAGCCATCCGCAAGGCGCTGGGCGACAAGCGCGGCATCGGCCGCTACGGCTTCACGCTGCCGATGGACGAGTCGCTGGCCAGCGCGGCGCTGGATCTTTCCGGGCGGTCGTATCTGGTGTTCGAGGGCACGTTTCCGCGTGATCACGTGGGCGAGCTGGCCACCGAAATGGTGGTGCACTTTTTCCGCTCGTTCTGCGATGCGCTGGGCGCCAACTTGCGCTTGACCGTGCAGGGCGAAAACGCCCATCACATGGTCGAAGCCTGCTTCAAGGTCTTGGCGCGCTGCCTGCGCCAGGCGTTGCGTCGCGAAGGCAACCAGTTGCCCAGCACCAAGGGTGTGCTGTGATGGGGATGCCGTGATGGACGTGGTGCTCGTGGATGCCGGAGGCACCAATATCGGCTCGGTCAGCTACGCACTGGAACGGTTGGGCGTGCATGCGCCGATGACGCGTGACGCCGGGCGCATCCGCGCGGCCAGCCATGTCATCTTGCCGGGCGTGGGCGCGGCGGCGCATGGCATGCAACGGCTGCGCGACAGCGGTCTGGACAAGGTCATCACCGGGTTGGCGCAACCCGTGTTGGGCGTGTGCCTTGGCATGCAGCTGCTGTTCGAGCATTCGGCGGAAGGCGACGTGGATTGCCTGGGTTTGCTGCCGGGCCAGGTGCAACGCTTGCATGGCGGGCCGGGTTTGCGCGTGCCGCACATGGGCTGGAACCAGCTGACGGTGGAGCATGCCGATCCGTTGCTCGACGGCATCAAGGCCGGCGATTGCGCTTATTTCGTGCACAGCTACGCGGCTCCGGCGGGCGATGCGACATTGGCTTCATGCACCCACGGCGAACGCTTCAGTGCCGTGGTGCGGCGGGGCAATTTTTGCGGCATGCAGTTTCATCCCGAGCGCTCGGCTGGCGTCGGTGCCCGTTTGCTGCAAAATTTTCTTGCATTGACGCTTGACCCCGTTGCCTGTGCGAGCAGCGAAACAATGGGTGATTCGAAGGGAGGCAGCTTGTGAGCTTTGTGGTTTACCCCGCCATCGACCTGCGCGACGGCCACGTGGTGCGGCTGTACCAGGGCGATTACGCGCGCCAGACCGATTACGCCGTCACCCCGCTTGAACAGGCACAAAGTTATCTCGATGCCGGTGCGCAATGGCTGCACGTGGTCGATCTGGACGGCGCGCGTTCCGGCAATTCGTACAATCTCGACGTCATTGCCGCCATCGCCAAACTGGGCCTCAAGGTGCAGGCCGGCGGCGGCGTGCGCGAAGAAGCCGACTTGTTGCGCCTGTTCGACGTGGGCGTGCGCCGCGTGGTCGTCGGCAGCCTGTCGGTGCGCGATCCCGATCGCGTGTGCCGCTGGCTGCAGCAATACGGTCCCGAGCGATTGACGATTGCGCTGGACACGCGTTTTCGCGACGGCCAGTGGCGCTTGCCCAGCGCCGGTTGGGAACGCGACGAGAATGTCACGCTGGACGAACTGGCGCCGCGTTACGCCGCGGCCGGCGCGCGCCACGTGTTGTGCACGGACATCGACCGCGACGGCACGTTGGCCGGCCCCAACGTGCTGCTGGCCATGCATCTGGCCAAGCTGGCTCCCGGCCTTGAAGTACAGGTTTCCGGTGGCGTGCGCGAGCTGGACGACATCCGCACGGCACGCCGCGCCGGCGCCGGCGGCATCGTGCTGGGGCGCTCGCTGCTGGAAGGCAAATTCACGGCGCGCGAGGCGCTGGCATGCTGACCAGACGCCTCATTCCGTGTCTGGACGTGAAGGACGGCCAAGTCGTCAAGGGCGTGAAGTTTCGCGACCACCGCGTGGTCGGCGACATCGTCGAGCTGGCCTTGCGCTACCGCGACGAAGGTGCCGACGAGCTGGTGTTCTACGACATCACGGCCAGCCCGCAGGGCCGGCATGTGGATCGCGCCTGGGTGGAAAAAGTGGCGCGCGTCATCGACATTCCGTTTTGCGTTGCCGGCGGCATCCGTGATGTGGCCACGGCGCGCGAGGTTTTGCACGCCGGCGCCGACAAGGTGTCGGTCAACTCGCCGGCACTGGAGCGGCCCGAACTCGTCGATGAGTTGGCCGACGCGTTCGGCGTGCAGTGCGTCGTGGTCGGCATCGACAGCCTGCGCGACGAGGATGGTCAATGGCGCGTGCGCCAGTACACCGGCGACCCGTCCAAAATGCAGGCATTGCGCCGCACCACGCTGGACTGGCTGACCGAAGTGCAGCAACGCGGCGCCGGCGAGATCGTGCTCAATTGCATGGATACCGACGGCGTGCGCGACGGCTACGACATTGCGCAATTGCGCGCCGCGCGCGCGTTGTGCCGGGTGCCGCTGGTGGCGTCGGGCGGCGCCGGCAGCATGGCGCATTTTGCCGATGTGTTTGCGCGCGCCGATGTCGATGCCGCGCTGGCGGCCAGTGTTTTCCATTCCGGCGCCATCGCCATTGGCGCGTTGAAACAACACCTTGCCGACGCGGGTGTGGAGGTACGTTTGTGAGCAAGGCAATTGATCGCGTGGACGAGGCGGCCGTGGACTGGGCCAAGAGCGACGGCCTGGTGCCGGCCATCGTGCAACATGCCGTGGACGGCCGTGTGCTGATGCTGGGCTACATGAATCGCGAGGCCCTGCAGGCCACGCAGGATTCCGGCCACGTGACGTTTTTCAGCCGCAGCAAGCAGCGGTTGTGGATGAAGGGCGAGTCTTCCGGCCACGTGCTTGATCTTGTGTCCGTGCATGTCGATTGCGACGCCGACACGTTGCTGGTGCTGGCCCTGCCGCAAGGCCCGACATGCCACACCGGCGCGGCCACGTGCTTTGGTGACGACATCGGTCCGGCACTGGCGTTTCTGGGCCGGCTGGATGCCCTGGTGGCGCAGCGTCATGCCGAGCGTCCGGCCGGCAGCTACACCACGCAACTGTTCGAATCGGGCACGCGCCGCATTGCGCAAAAAGTGGGCGAGGAGGGCGTCGAAACGGCGCTGGCCGCGGTCGCGCAGGGCGATGACGATTTCATCGGCGAGGGTGCCGACCTGGTCTATCACTTGCTGGTGCTGCTGCGTGCGCGCGGCCTGGGGCTGGCCGATGTGGTCGACAAGCTGCAATCCCGACACAAGGTCGGCTGAGTTGTCGTTTACGCACGGAAACGATGCGTGCGTGATTTGCCTCTGGTGGTGAACGTTTGCGGTGGGCATCATGGCGCCCGCCAATGCGGAACGCGGACCCTGCGTTCCGTCATGTTTCAGACGTTTTTCATCCGAGGAAGATCATGACCAAGCCCCGCCTGCACATTGTCATTGCCAGCACCCGTCCCGGTCGCATCGGCCCGTCGGTGGCACAGTGGTTTCACGATTTCGCGCAAAAGCACGGCGCGTTTGACGCCCGCGTGGTGGATCTGGCCGACTTCCATCTGCCGGTGTACGACGAGCCCCGGCACCCGGTGATGCAGGACTACGAGCACGACCACACCAAACGCTGGAGCGAAAGCGTCAACGCAGCCGACGCGTTTGTTTTCGTGACGCCGGAATACAACTTCAACCCGACGCCGGCGTTGATCAACGCGCTCAATTACGTCTACAAGGAATGGAATTACAAGCCGGCCGGCTTTGTCAGCTACGCCGGCGCGTCCGGTGGCCTGCGCGCCGTGCAGGTGGCCAAATTGCTGGTGACCACGCTGCGCATGGTGCCGGTGGTCGAAGGCGTGATGGTGCCGATGGCGTGGGAACATCTGGACGAGAATGGCGCGTTTGTCGGCAACGAGCTGATCGAGCATGCCGCCAAGGCCATGCTCGACGAGCTGGCCAAGTGGGCTCCGGCGCTCAAGACCCTGCGCGAGCCGGCCGACGCGGCGGTCGCCGCCTGACGGACAGCGGCGACACGTGCAACGATGGCCTGCGCCGACCTGTTCGACGCAGGCCGTCGTTTTTGCCAAAAGGTCGAGCGGGACGCATTGACGCGATATCCTGATCACGGCCAACGATGAGGAAACGCGCATGCTGGAAGTTGTGCTGGATGCCCGCCGTCACGATCTGGGCGACGGTTTCGAGGTGGGGCGCGCCTTGCCGCAACGTGCGCGGCGCATGGTCGGCCCGTTCGTGTTTCTCGACCACATGGGGCCGCTGGAAATGGCTGCGCCCATTCCGATGAGCCGCGACGTGCGCCCGCATCCGCACATCGGCCTGTCGACGGTGACCTATGTGTTGTCCGGACAGATGACGCATCGCGACAGCCTGGGCTGTTCGCAGGTCATCATGCCGGGTGCGCTCAACTGGATGACGGCCGGACGCGGCATCACGCATTCGGAGCGTTTCGACGGCATGCGCGAGCATGGTGGCCGCATCGAAGGCATCCAGACGTGGGTGGGCCTGCCCGAAGAAAACGAGTTCGACGATCCCGCCTTCGACCACTACGAAGCGTCGACATTGCCCACGTTCGCGCAAGACGGTGTCGAGTGCCGCGTGATCGCGGGCAGCGCGTTTGGCCTGACCAGCCCGGCGAAGACGTTTTCGCCGCTGTTCTACGTGCATGCCGACATGGCCGCGCAAGCGCGCATGGCGTTGCCCGAAGGTCACGCCGAGCGTGCCGCGTTCGTGGTGTCGGGCGAAATCGAAGTGGACGGCCAGCGTTATCACGCCGACCAGTTGCTGGTGTTTTCCAGGGGCGCGGCACCGACCCTGCTGGCAACGCAACCTTCACGCGTGATGTTGCTGGGTGGCGAATCGATCGGTCCGCGTTACCTCTGGTGGAATTTTGTCGCTTCCAGGCGCGAAACCATCGAGGCGGCCGCGGCCGACTGGAAGGCCGGACGCATGCCGTTGCCGCCGGCCGATCACGACGAGTTCATTCCCCTGCCCGAAATGCCACGGCTGGCTGAGCGCCCATAGCGATGGCAACCGCCCCGCGCGCGATGGCCTGATGTCAATTCAAGGCCAGATCTTTTCGCCCGCGGGCGGGCTCCTACAAAAGCATCAAGCCCCACCTGCAGGAGCGCGCCTGCGCGCGATGGCCAGATGTCAATTCAAGGCCAGATCTTTTCGCCCGCGGGCGGGCTCCTACAAAAGCATCAAGCCCCACCTGCAGGAGCGCGCCTGCGCGCGATGGCCTGATATCAATTCAAGGCCAGATCTTTCGCCCGCGGGCGGGCTCCTACAAAAGCATCAAGCCTCACCTGCAGGAGCGCGCCTGCGCGCGATGGCTTGATGTCAATTCAAGGCCAGATCTTTTCGCCCGCAGGCGGGCTCCCGCACAAGGTATTTCTACGCTGCAACCTGGACTTCAGCGCTTGCGCGCCAGGGTCAAGCCATCGCCGATGGGGATCAGGCTCAGGTCGATGCGCTGGTCCCGGTGCAGATGGTCGTTGAACGCGCGCAGGTGGTTGGTGGTGTCGTCGCGCACGTTGGCTTGCGCCACCTTGCCGCTCCACAGCGTGTTGTCGATGGCGACCAAGCCGCCCGTGCGCAACAACTTCAGGACGCGTTCGTAGTAATCGATGTAGGGCGTCTTGTCGGCGTCGATGAAGGCGAAGTCGAACTGGCCGGCTTCGCCGTTGGCGAGCAGGGCGTCGAGGGTTTCCACGGCGGGTGCCAGATGCAAGTCGATCTTGTGCGTCACGCCGGCTTGCTCCCAACAGCGCCGTGCGATGTCGGTCCATTCGCGGCTGACGTCGCAGGCCACCAGGCGTCCGTCATCGGGCAATGCCAGCGCCACGACCGTGCTGGAATAACCCGTGAAAGTGCCTACTTCAAGGCAACGCCTGGCGCCGATCAGGCGCACCAGCAGGGCCATGAGCTGGCCTTGCTCGGGACTGATCTGCATTCCGCCGTTGGGCAGGCGTGCGGTTTCCTCGCGCAGCTGCGCCAGCACCGGTGGTTCGCGCAGCGTGTGCTGGTGCAGGTAGGTTTCGACGGCTTCGGGAAAAAATCCGTGATGGCGCGACATGGCAAGCCTCGACGCGGGATTTCCATTGTCGCGCAACCTTGCGCGCAGTTCAGGCGCGGCCGGCGAACTCGCCCGTCACGGTGTTCACCCACACTTTCTCGCCGTTTTCGATGTAGTCGGGCACCTGGATCTCGATGCCGGTGTCGAGCTTGGCCGGCTTGCCGCGCTTGGTGGCGCTGGCGCCCTTGAGCGTGGGAGCCGTGTCTTCGACGGTCAGCTTGACGCTGGCCGGCACCTGCAGGCCGACCGGCGCATCGTCGATCAGTTGCACGTAGTACGCGCCGTCTTCCTCGGCTTCGACGACATAGCCGGCATTGTCGCCGACCTGTTCGGGCGAGAGGATGAACTGCGTGTAGTCCTCGGCGTCCATGAACACGTAGTTGTCGCCTTCCTTGTACGAAAAGTTGGCCTGGCGACGGGTCAGCTCGATTTCGTTCATGCTGTCGTCGGCGCGCAGCGACAGGTCGAATTTGCGGTTGCCGGGCACCGAATACAGCGTGAAGCGGAACGTGACGTTGCCACCGCGCGCGGTCGGTGCGCTGCGCTCGATGTCGCGGATCTGGTAGGCGGTGCCGTCGTGCTCGATGACGTTGCCTTTCTTGGCGTCGGAAGCTTTCATGGGTGTGGTTTGTCGAAGTGGGTGAAGACGGTGACACGGCGCATGCATTGCGCCGTGCATCAGGCGCCGAGAATAGCCGATGTCGTCAAAGTGCCATTTGCGTGAAATCCGCAACGCAGGCGTGACGGCTGCCGGTCGGGCAGGTCGTCGGCGGGCGACACAGCTGGACAGTGCGCATGCCGACGGCCGCGGCGGCATCCAGCTCGGCCGTCACGTCGGACAGGAACAGGCACTGTTCCGGTGGCTGTGCGATGGCCTTGGCGATGGCGGCGTAGGAAGCGGCCTCGCGCTTGGGTCCGGTTTGCGTGTCGAACCAGCCGGAAACGAGCGGCGTGAGGTCGCCGGCTTCGCTGTAGCCGAAAAACAGTTTTTGCGCGACCACGGAGCCGGACGAATACACGTACAGCGCGATGCCTTGCGCACGCCAGGCGCGCAGGCAGTCGGCCACTTCAGGATACATGTGCGCGCGGTAGGCGCCGCCGATGTAGCCGGCCTTCCAGATCATGCCTTGCAACGCCTTGAGTGGCGTGGCCTTGCGGTCGGCGTCGATCCAGGCCACGAGCGTGGCCGTGATGGCGGCAAGGTCGTCTTTGGCAAGACCGGCTTCGTGCGCGGTGGCGTCCAGCCAGCGGCGTACGTCGGACTCGTCGGCATGCGCGGCGACGAACGTCGGCAGATGCTCGCGCGCGTACGGAAACAGCACGTCCTTGACGAACGAGATCGAGCTGGTCGTGCCTTCGATGTCGGTGATGATGGCGCGCGGCGGCGTGGGCAGGGACGACATTCAGGCGTGCACGGCGGGCTGCATGCGCGGAAAGCGCGCGGAAATGTCGTCGCCGGTCATGCGTGCGACCCAGCCTTCGGTGTTGGTGAACAACCGGATGGCGACGAACGACGGCGATTCGCTCATGTCGAACCAGTGCCGCGTGCCGTCGGGCACGCCGATGAGGTCGCCGGTCTTGCACAAAATGTCGTACACCTTGCCGTCCTTGTGCAGCGTGAACTGCCCGGAGCCGGCGACGAAGAAGCGCACTTCGTCCTCGCTGTGCGTGTGCTCGGCCAGGAATTTCTGCCGCAGCTCGGCGCGCTTGGGATTGTCCGGCGTGATCGAGATGACGTCGACCGAGCGGTAGCCGCCTTCGCGCTGGAGGCGCTCGATGTCGTCGCGATAGGCGTCCAGCACCGCTTCCTGCGAGGCACCGGGCGCGATCGGCTGGTTGGCCTGCCATTGCTCGAAGCGCACGCCGATGGCGGCCAGTTCGCGCGCCATGTCGGCGTGGGACGTGAAAGTGGCGACGGGCGTGGTGCCGTCGGTTTCGTTGAAAATACGCAGTTGGCTCATTTTGACAGCCTCTTGAGATCCAGTTCGCAGCCAAGCAGAAAGTCGAATGCCTCGATGTGGCGCAATGCCTCGGCCATGTCGCGGCCCCAGGTGTACAGCCCGTGGCCTTCGATGAGATAGCCCGTCAGCGGTTTGCCGTCGTCCAGCCAGGCGTCCACGCGGGCCGCGATGTCGCGCATGTCCTGCGAGTTGGGAAAAACCGGCAGGACGAGCGTGTCGTCGTGGGTGACGTGGCCGGCGATGGCCTTTTGCAGCTCCCAGCCGGCAAAGCGTACCGCGCCGTCGCCGGCGTACAGGCGCGAGGCCACGCTCTGGTTGTGCGAGTGGGTGTGCAGCACGGCGCCGGCGCCGGCCTGGCGCTGGTAAATCTGCACATGCAGCGCGGTTTCCGCCGACGGTTTGAGTGAGGTGTCGACCGGGTGGCCATCGGCGAGGTCGACGACGAGCATGTCGGCCGGCGTGAGGTGGCCCTTGTCGCGGCCCGATGCCGTGATGGCGGCGTGCGCGGCATCCATGCGCTGCGAAAAATTGCTGCTGGTGGCCGGCGTCCAGCCGCGCGTGGCCAGCCGTGCCGCGGCGGCGATGACGGAGTCGGCACAGGTGGCGAAAGAAAAGTCTTGCATGCTTATGGACGTCCAAACGATGGCGAATCGTACCACGGCGCCGCGTCGCGCAGACTTCGCTAATGCGAGTCATTCTCGCAAGTCAGGACACATTGTGAATGGCTGAGTAACATCGAAACGAGGTGCGCGGCAGCGATCCGCGTTCATGGTTCTTTCCGATGGAGGGCATCTGATGGCACAGCATGACAATGACAATGATCAACGCACCGAGTCGCGCCGGCACTTCTTGAAGCTGGCTGCTGGCACGGCGGCCGTGGCTGCCGTGGCGGGGACGGGCGTGTTTGCGCGTCAGGCGCACGCCGCGGGGTTGCCGCCGTTGAGCGTGTCCGACCCGCAGGCCAAGGCGTTGCATTACACGGAGGACGCCGCCAAGAGCACCGACTCCAAACACGTCAAGGGTGACGATTGCTCCAATTGCATGTTCTACAAGGGCGCGTCAGGTGCTGCACGCGGGCCATGCCAGATATTTCCGGGCAAGTCGGTCAATGCGAAAGGTTGGTGTGTTTCGCATCAACGCAAACCCGCTTGAGACAAACCTTGCAAGCAAAAAGGCCGGCGTTGGACGCCGGCCTTTTTGCTTGCAGGAGAAGTTGCCGTCCGGGATCTCCGGACTGAGGAGCTGACCCATGCGGAGTCCGGACGGCGGTACCGGGGCCCACTGCCAAGTGAATACCCGCGGGCCAAAAATGATACTCCCGACCGGCAAGGACGGACAGGGAAGTCTTGTTTGAATTAGTTAAATGTTTATAAAACAATAGATTGCATAATAAACATGATATTAAATATGCGGTAAAAAAGGCTCAAACGCGATCTTCCGCTTCCATCGGCAAGGCTTTGGAGGCCCGATGCAACTGGCTGTGGCGATGCCCGTACAGGAAGTAGATCGACAACCCCAGCAGCGTCCACAAACCCATCAGCATCCAGTTGTAGCCGCTTTCCTGGGCCAGCAGAAACACACAGCTGATGACGCCCAGCGGGCTGATGATCCAGATCCACGGCACGCGGAACGTGCGCGGCAGGTCGGGTTGTGTGTAGCGCAATACCAGCACGCCGGCGCACACGGCAATGAACGCGATCAATGTGCCCATCGACACCAGGTCGCCGAGCACGTCGAGCGGGAAAATGGCCGCCAGCAGGGCGATGCCGAAACCGGTGATCAGCGTGTTGATGTGCGGGGTGTGGTGGCGCGGATGGATCTTGGCGAACACCTTCGGCAGCAGGCCGTCGCGCGACATGATCATGAAGATGCGCGGCTGCGCGATGATCATCACCAGCACCACCGACGACAGGCCCAGCAGGATGCCCACCTCGACCACGCCGCGCAGCCAGCCCAGTTCAGGATGGGCCGCGATGGCGGTCACCACCGGGTCGCGGGTGCCCAGCAGCGAGAACGGCACCAGGCCGGTCATGACGGCCGCCATGGCGATGTACAACACGGTGCACAGGGCCAATGACAAGAGGATGCCGATCGGCAAATCGCGCTGCGGATTGCGCGCTTCCTGCGCGGCCACGGAGGTGGCCTCGAAGCCGATGTAGGCGAAGAACACGATGGCCGCGCCGTGGAACACGCCGCTCCAGCCGAATTGGCCGTGGGCATTGACGGGCGGAATGAACGGCTTCCAGTTGGCGCTGTCGACGTACTGCCAGCCGACCACGATGAACAGGATGATCAGCGCGACCTTGAGCACGACGATGGCGTTGTTGGTGCCGGCCGACTGGCGGATGCCGGTGTAGCAAAGCGCGGTCAGCGCCAATACCAGCGCCACGGCCGGCAGGTTGAAGAACGCGCCGGTGGCGACCAGGCGGCCGTGCTCGAACGCCAGCGGCGCGTTCACCAGCACGGCCGGCAAGTCCAGGCCGACGTGGTGCAGCAGGCTCATGAAATAGCCGGTCCAGCTGACCGCCACGGCCGATGCCGACACGCCGTATTCCAGCACCAGGTTCCAGCCGATGAACCAGGCCACCAGTTCGCCCAGCGTGGCGTAGGCGTACGAATAGGCGCTGCCCGAAACTGGTATGAGCGTGGCGAACTCGGCAAAGCACAGCGCCGTGAATGTGCAGCAGATGGCCGCGATGACGAACGACAGGATGATCGCCGGCCCGGCGAAATTGGCCGCCGCCAGACCGGTGATGACGAAGATGCCGCTGCCGACGACCGCACCGATGCCCAGCGCGATCAAGCCCCATGGACCCAGCGTGCGCTTCAGTCCGGGGCTGTTGACGTCGTCCTCGTCGTTGAAGCTGGTCTTGCAGGCGAGTAGTTGGCGAAGCATGTCGCGTCTCCGCGTGCCGGGGCGCGATACCCGTACACGTTCAGATGATCGTTGTGGAAATAAACGGGCAGGGCGTTCGTGGCGTGGAATAACCGGGTGTGGCCGGGCTCGAACTGCGGTGATCGGTCGCACGGGGCCGTCGCGGGGCGCACCATAGCCCAGCTTGCCGCGTGCGTCCATGGGCAGGATGGCAACGGTCGGGCGAATCGACGTGGCACGAGTGGGTTGGCACAATGGCGGGCATGACAGCCATTGTAGACACCTTGCGCGGCCAGCTTGAAAGCTACCGCCGCAGCCGCGCAGACGAAGCCGCACTGGCGGCGCTTTTCATCGATTTTCTGGCCTCGGCCGACAACGTGTTTTCGCGCACCCATCGGGCGGGACATTTCACCGGCTCGGCCTGGCTGGTCAGCGCCGACGGCCGGCGCACGTTGCTGACCCATCACCGCAAGCTGGACCGCTGGCTGCAGCCGGGCGGCCATGCCGATGGTGACGCCGACCTCGCGCGCGTGGCATTGCGCGAGGCCGAAGAGGAAACCGGTGTGCCCGATCTTGTCGTGGAAGCGGGCATTTTCGACATCGACCGCCATCGCATTCCGGCGCGCGGCGACGAACCGGAGCACTGGCATTACGACGTGCGGTTTGTCGTGCGCGCGGGGGCTGACGAGCGCTTTGTCGTCAGCCAGGAGTCCAGGGCATTGGCGTGGCGACCGGTTGCCGAAGTGGCCGTCGATGCAACGCTGGACCCTTCATTGCGGCGCATGGCCAGCAAATGGCTGGCCTGGCAGAACACCGTGTCACACCCGTAGGAGCGCGCCTGCGCGCGATAGGTTTCGCGCAAGAGTTCAAAATGGCGCCGGTCGCCTGCGGGCAGGCTCCTACCAACAAATTCTCGATCTTTTGGCAGGAGCGGGCCTGCCCGCGAAGGGGGCTTGCCACAAACCTGCATCGGGCCATCGCGCGCAGGCGCGTTCCTGCAAAAAACCGGCGCCATTTTGAACCCCTGCGCCAGCCCCATCGCGCGCAAGCGCGTTCCTGCAAATGGGGATTTGGGGTGATAGTTGTCCGGGTTGCGCTTTCTTAGTCGTAGCCGGCCGGCGCCGGATTCAGATGCCCGCAGGCGTCGCAGGTGCGCGCCTCGCGCGAGGCGTAGAAACGGTCGAACACGGGCGGAAAATCCGTCTCGATGCTGCCCAGCGTGAAATATTCTTCGTACAGCTTGTGGTTGCACTTTTCGCAATACCACTGCAGGCCGTCCTTTTCGTCGGCACGGCGGCGGCGTTCGATCACCAGACCGATGGAACCGGCCGCGCGCTGCGGCGAATGCGGCACGCAGGCCGGCAGGTAGAACATTTCACCGGCATGCAGCGGGATGTCGCGAGCCTGGCCGTCGTCCTGCACCTTGAGCACGATGTCGCCCTCGACCTGGTAGAAAAACTCCGGCGCCTCGTCGAAGTGGTAGTCGGTGCGCGCGTTGGGGCCACCGACCACCATGATGATGAAGTCGTCGTCGACAATGCATTTGTTGCCCACCGGCGGTTTCAACAGATGCCGGTTGTCGTCGATCCAGCGTTGAAAATTGAACGGGGGCATGAGCATGGGATGTCGTCCAGTGGAAGTCAGTCGGACCATGTGCCGCTGGCGAGTATGTCTTCCAGCCGCTGTTGCTGGCCGGCGATGTCGAAGCCCTGCTGCGCCAGCCAGTCGTCATTGTAGTAGGTGCCGACGTAGCGCTCGCCACCGTCGCAGATGAGGGTGACGACCGGGCCGGTTTCGCCGGCCGCGCGCATTTCGCACATCAATTGCAGCACGCCGACGAAGTTGGTGCCGGTGGAACCACCGCAACGCCGGCCGAGGACGGTCTGCAACACGCGCAGCGCGGCCAGGCTGGCGGCGTCGGGAATGCGCAGCATGCGGTCGATGACGCCGGGCACGAATGACGGTTCCACACGCGGCCGGCCGATGCCCTCGATGCGCGAGCCGTGGTCGAGCGTGAGCGTCTTGTCGCCGGTGCGGTAGTAATCCATGAACACGGAGTTTTCCGGATCGACCACGACCAGCTTGGAGCCGTCGGCGCGCGCGCCGCAGTAATGCATGTAGCGGCCGATGGTGGCCGAGGTGCCGCCGGTGCCGGCCGACACCACGATGGCGCGCGGACGCGGATCGGGTTCCTGTTCGAGCTGGCGGAAGATGGATTCGGCGATGTTGTTGTTGCCGCGCCAGTCGGTGGCGCGCTCGGCGTGCGTGAACTGGTCCATGTAGTGGCCGCCGGTTTCGCGCGCCAGTTCCTCGGCCGCGCCGTAGATGTCGGTACCGTCGACGGGATGGATGTTGCCGCCGTGGCGCTGGATCAAGGCCAGCTTGTCGGGCGAGGTCTTGCGCGGCACCACGGCCGTGAAGGGGATGCCCAGAAGCTTGGCGAAGTAGGCCTCGGAAATGGCAGTGGAACCGCTGGATGCCTCGATGACCGGCTTGCCCGGCGCCAGCCAGCCGTTGCAGATGGCGTACAGGAACAGTGAACGCGCCAGACGGTGCTTCAGGCTGCCGGTCGGATGCGCCGACTCGTCCTTGAAGTAGACCGGAATGCCGGGAAAGGCCGGCAGGTCGACGCGGATGAGGTGAGTGTCGGCGGAACGGGCGGATTCGGCCTTGAGCAGGTCGATGCAATGGGTCGAGTACGTTGGCATGGGCAGTCTGGAGAGTGGTTGAGGGTGGATTTCGCCATGCGCCGTTGCGGCATGGCATAACAACCATACGACATATGCGTATGCCGTAAATGACATGGATTAGGCAGATGCCGATTGAACGGGCCAACAGACATCAAACACCCGTAGGAGCGCGCCTGCGCGCGATGAATGGATGGTGCAAGGCAAGATCTGTTCGCCCGCAGGCGGGCTCCTACAAGTCGTAGGGTGGCTACACTTCCAGCGTGGCCAGGTCGCCTTTTTGCTCCAGCCAGGCTTTGCGGTCGGACGCGCGTTTCTTGCCCAGCAGCATGTCCATCAGCTTCGCCGTGCTTTCGCCGTCTTCGACCGTCAGCTGCACCAGCCGGCGGGTGTCCGGGTGGATGGTCGATTCGCGCAATTGCGACGGGTTCATTTCGCCCAGCCCCTTGAAGCGCGTGGTGTGCACGGCACCCTTCATTTTTTCACGCTCGATGCGTGCCAGCAGCGAAGATTTTTCGTCTTCGTCCAGGCAGTAGAACACCTGCTTGCCGACGTCCACGCGAAACAGTGGCGGCATGGCCACGAAGATGTGTCCGCCGCGCACCAACGCCGGGAAGTGGCGCAGGAACAGGGCGCTGAGCAAGGTGGCGATGTGCAGGCCGTCGGAGTCGGCATCGGCCAGGATGATGATCTTGTTGTAGCGCAGCCCTTCGATGTTGTCGCTGCCGGGATCGCAACCAATGGCGATGGCGAGGTTGTGCACTTCCTCGGAGGCCAGTACGGAGCCGGACTCGACTTCCCACGTGTTCAGGATCTTGCCGCGCAACGGCAGGATGGCCTGGTAATCCTTGTCGCGCGCCTGTTTGGCACTGCCGCCGGCCGAATCGCCTTCGACCAGAAACAGCTCGGTACGCTCGGGATCGAGGTTGGCGCAATCAGCCAGCTTGCCGGGCAGGGCGGGGCCCTGCACGATTTTCTTGCGCACCACGCGTTTGGCTTTCTTGAGCCGCGCGCTGGCGTGGTCGATGGCCAGCTGGGCGATCTGCTCGCCGGCTGCGACGTTCTGGTTCAGCCACAAACTGAAGTTGTCGTGCAGGCTGGTTTCGACCATGCCGGCGGCCGGCCGCGAGGACAATCGTTCCTTGGTCTGGCCGGCAAATTGCGGGTCGGTCATCTTGACGCTGAGCACGAACACCAGCCGCTCCCACACGTCTTCCGGGGCCAGTTTCACGCCGCGTGGCAAGAGGTTGCGCAGGTCGCAGAATTCGCGCAGCGCGCTGGTCAGGCCACTGCGCAGGCCGTTGACGTGGGTGCCGCCCTGGATGGTCGGGATGAGGTTGACGTAGCTTTCCTGCACCACCTCGCCCTCGGGCAGCCAGGCCAGGGCCACGTCGAGGCCGCCGTCGGCGTGTTCCTCGTGGTGAAAGAACAGGTTTTCGGGCAGGCACGGCTGGCCTTCCAGCTCGCTGGTGAGGTAGTCGGTCAGGCCGTCCTGGTATTGCCACTCGGTTTCTTCGCCGCTGGCTTCGTCGGTCAGATGCACGAGAAGGCCGGCGCACAGCACGGCCTTGGCGCGCAAAAGGTGTTTCAGCTTGGGCAGGGAGGTTTTGGGCGAGTCGAAATACGAGGCGTTGGGCCAAAAACGCAGCGTGGTGCCGGAACGGCGCTTGGCGCAGCTGCCGACAACTTCCAGTTCGCTGGTGCGCTCGCCGTCGGCAAACGTCATGCGGTATTCGCTGCCGTCGCGCTGGATGGTCACTTCCAGCCTGGCCGACAGCGCGTTGACGACGGACACGCCCACGCCATGCAGGCCGCCGGAAAACGTGTAGTTCTTGCCCGAGAATTTGCCGCCGGCATGCAGGCGCGTGAGGATCAGCTCGACGCCCGGCACGCCTTCCTCGGGGTGGATGTCGACCGGCATGCCGCGGCCGTCGTCGCTCACTTCCACCGAGCCGTCCTTGTACACGATGACGTCGATGCGCTTGGCGTAACCGGCCAGAGCCTCGTCCACCGAGTTGTCGACCACTTCCTGCACCAGATGGTTGGGACGCGTGGTGTCGGTGTACATGCCGGGGCGGCGGCGCACCGGGTCGAGGCCGGTCAGAACTTCAATATCGGCAGCGTTGTAGCGACTGCTCATGCGTGCAAGATTCCTGTCAAATCACGATGATGAAAAGAGTACCAGTGCAAAAGGCTGAAGCCATCGCGCGCAGGCGCGCTCCTGCGACCGATTGTGCTGCCAATGGTAGGAGCGTGCCTGCACGCGACAGCCAGAAGCCGGCCTGTGTCGCAAAAGCCCGAATCAGGCCACCGCCTTGCAGCGTTCGTGCAGCCACTGGCGATCGTCGTCGGCGTCCAGCAGTGGCGCGATCTGCTCCTCGCACTTGGCGTGATAGGCGTTCAGCCAGTCGCGCTCGGCGCTGTCCAGCAGCGACGGTTCGATGGCGCGCGTGTCGATCGGGCACAGCGTGATGGTCTCGAACTCGTAGAACGTGCCGAATTCGGTCTGCGCCGACTCGCGCACGGTGGCCAGATCCTCGTGGCGGATGCCGTGGCGGCCGGGCTTGTACAGCCCCGGTTCGATGGACGTGATCATGCCCGGCACCAGTGGCACGCAGGCGCCGCCCGTGCGCGGCGGGCGCACGCCGTGCGGACCTTCGTGCACGTTGAGGAAGTAGCCCACGCCATGGCCCGTGCCGTGGCCGTAATCGGCGCCGACTTGCCACAGCGGCGCGCGCGCCAGCGCGTCCAGCTGCGGGCCGCTGGCCCCCTTGGGAAAGCGCGCGCGGCTCAGGCCGATCATGCCCTTGAGCACGTAGGTGCAGTCGCGGCGTTGTTCGTCGGTGGTGGGCCCGAACGCCCACACGCGCGTGATGTCGGTGGTGCCGCCCAGGTATTGCGCGCCCGAGTCGACCAGCAGCAGGCCCGCGGCCTTCACTTCGGAAAAGCGCTCCGGCGTGGCGCTGTAATGCGGCAGCGCGCCGTTGGCCATGTAGCCGGCGATGGTGCCGAAGCTTTCGCTGACAAAACCGGGGCGGGCGGCACGGGCTTCGCGCAGCACGCGGTCGACGTCCAGCTCGGTGACTTTTTCGCCCGCTGCCAGCGCCTTTTCGATCGAATGCATGCCCTTGACCAGCGCGGCGCCATCCTCGCGCATGGCCGCGCGGACGTGCTCCATTTCGGCCTCGGACTTGATCGCCTTCATGTGCGTGGACGGGTTGGGCAGCTCGATCACGGCCACCGTTTCGGGCAGCGCGTCGATGACGGCGGCGACCACGTGGGCCGGGTCGTACAGCACGCGCGCATCGGCCGGCAGCTTGGCCAGGGCGTCGGTGGCGGCACGGTAATCGGCCAGCGCGATGCCGTCGGCGGCCAGCTTGTCGCGCAGCGCCGGTTCGACGCGCGCGGCGTCCACGAACAGCGTGGCGCGGTCGGCCTCGATCAACAGGTGCGACAGAAACACAGGGTTGTATTCGACATCGCTGCCGCGCAGGTTCAGCAGCCAGGCGATGTCGTCCAGCGCGCTGACGAGATGATGCGTGGCGGTGGCGCGGGCCATGGCGTCGCGCACGCGCGCCAGCTTGTCGGCGCGCGGCGTGATGGCGTATTCGAGGGGATGCTCGACCACCGGCTTGCCGGGCAGCGCCGGGCGCTCCGGCCAGGCCGAGCCGGGCAGGTCCAGGTCGATGCGCAGCGTGGCGCCGCAGCTGGCCAGGATCTCGCGCAACTGGCGCTTGGCACCCAGCGCCAGCGTGTCGCCGGCCACGGCCAGCACATCGCCCTCGTGGAGGTTGTCGCACAGCCATTCGATGTGCTCGGGCGTGTGCGGCACCAGCAGCTTCATCAGCTGCGCACCGGTGCCGGCCAGCTGCCGCTCGGCCTGCTCGAAATAGCGCGAGTCGGTCCACACGCCGGCGAAATCGGCGGTGACGATCAGCGTGCCGGCCGAACCGGTAAAGCCGGAAAACCACGCGCGGCCCTGCCAGTGACCGGGCAGGTACTCGGACAAATGCGGATCGGCGCTGGGAATCAGGCAGGCGGTGACATGCTGCGCGCGCATGGCGTCACGCAGGGCGGCGAGGCGGGAAGGAATGGGCGTATTCATCCGCCTATCGTAACGCGTGCGGTTGTCTCTCAGGAGGTGGCAAAAGTGTTGCCAGGGCATTCCGATGCGGGGTGCGGCAGCTGTGCCGCAGTCGACTTGATCGATGGGATGCGCATTTTGCGGCGCCGTGGCACGGTCGGCGTCGTTATCCACAAAAATTGTGGATAACTGTGTGGATCGTTGTTGTGATGGGCCCCGTGAGGGGCGTGGCCGCGTCGTTGGCGACGCGTTGGTCATCTTTTGATCAAAATATGCAAGTTGTTGAATGCAAAAGACATGTTTGTCGACGGAGAGCGTGTGCCCTTTGTCTGGCCGACACATGCCCATTTTCCGCGTGTGGACGTCCCGCCTGTGCAGAAAATGCAGCGGGGGCAGTCATTTGCATGGCGCAAAGCAAACCTTTCCGATGCTTGCCATGCGTTGGACTGGAAGCAAACCTTGGCCTGGAACACCGGCAACAGGACCGGTGTTCCAACAGGAGCTCAGGTGGCGCTGGTTGTTGCCGGATTGGTTTCCGTCACCTGGAAGAACGCGATGGTCTGCAGGATCTGGCCGATCAGCATCAGGATGAAACCGATGCCGATGACCAGCAGGATGGCACCGATGAACATCAACAGTCCGCCGGTCTTGAACATCGGCGTGCCGGTCGCTTCGGCCAGCGATGTCGATGCCTTGTACCAGAACCAGCTGGACACGATCGACAGCACCCAGGCAATCAGGCCGCCGATGATGGCGGAGGCGCCCAAGGCCGCCAGTCCCGCACCATGCCCGCCGGATGCCAGCAGGCCGATGAGGCCGGCGCCGACCACGAACAGAAGCAACACGGCCGAGACGATATACAACACCACGGCGATGATGATGTCGTTCTTGATGGTTGGCCGATGCAGCTGGTTGCCGGCCTGGATGAAGGCAATCATCACGCAGATGGCGGCCGCCAGCGAAATGAGGCCGGCGAACGGCAGAAAAGAACCGAAAATCGCGAACGCGATCAGGACGATGTAGCCGATGCCCCCAAGCATCTTGGTGCTGTGTTCCATGGTGACCTCCCTCACTGTTGGATGCACGCAACGCCTTGGATTATGCGGGCGTGCTTTGATCCCGCGCAAGCCGGGCGGCCACCCAAGCTCCTAACATGTATCCATGACCCGCAATCGCCTGGACACCGCCCACAGCCCGTACCTGCGCATGCACGCCGCCAACCCCGTGCATTGGCAACCATGGGATGACGAAGCCCTGCAGCTGGCGCGCGACACGGACACGCCGATCCTGCTGTCCATCGGCTACAGCGCCTGCCACTGGTGCCATGTGATGGCGCACGAATGTTTCGAAAATGCCGCCATTGCCGGGCTGATGAACCAGTCGTTCGTCAACATCAAGCTGGATCGCGAACAGCGTCCGGACATCGATCAGGTTTACCAGCTGGCGCACCAGGCCATGACCGGACGCGGCGGCGGCTGGCCGCTGACGGCGTTTCTCGATCCGCGCGATCTCGTGCCGTTTTACATCGGCACGTATTTCCCGCCCGAACCGCGCCACGGCCTGCCGGCCTTCAGCGATGTGCTGCGCCAGCTGCGGGCCTATTTCGACGAGCACCGTGCCGAGCTGGGCGAGCGTGCCGGCCAACTGCGCGAATGGCTGGCGCAGGCCAACGAAACCGATGCCGCGTTGCCCGATCTGGCGCCGGCGACCGATCAGGCGATGGCGCGCCTCGTGGCCGATTTCGATGCGCAATGGGGCGGTACGCAAGGCGCACCGAAGTTTCCGCGGGCCGCGCATCTGGAATGGCTGCTCGAGCGGGTCGACGACCCACAGGCACGCGCCATGGCGCGGCTGACGTTGGGCACGATGGCGCGACGCGGGTTGCGCGATCAGCTGGGCGGCGGTTTTTTCCGCTATTGCGTGGATGCTGCATGGACGATTCCGCACTTCGAGAAGATGCTCTACGACAATGCGCAGCTGCTGCCGCTGTACGCACGTCTGGCCGTGGCGCTGGATGCGACCGACGACGAACGCGCGCTGGCGTGTGCGTGCATCAAGGATGACGTCGACTTTCTGGTTCGCGAGTTGATGACGCCGGACGGGACTTTTTACAGCGCGCTGCATGCCGACAGCGAGGGCGAAGAAGGGCGTTTTTACCTGTGGACGCGGGCGCAGGTTGATGCGGCGCTGGCACCAGCTGACCAGCCGCTGGCAATGCAGGCCTACGGTCTGGACCGCCCGCCCAATTTCGAAGGCAGGGCCTGGCACTTGCTGCGTGATCGGCTCTTGGTCGAGTTGCCAGTCGCGCAGGGACAGGACCGCGCGGTTCTGGCCGGGCATCTCGAAACCATCCGTGCGCGGCTTTTGGCCAGGCGCGCCGAACGGATGCGTCCGCCGTGCGACGACAACATCCTGGTGGCGTGGAACGCCCTTGCCATTGCCGGGCTGGCGCGAACGGCTCGCATTCTGGATGACGCGCGCTGTGCCGAACTGGCGCGGCGCGCGCTGGCCGGGGTGCGACAGGGTGCGTGGATCGACGGTGGGCTGGCGGCCAATGTGACGGCGCATGCCGATGCGCGCATTCCGGGATTTCTCGACGATCATGCCTTGCTGCTCGACGCCGTGCTGGAAGTGCTGCAACTGCAATTTTCGCAGGCGGACCTGACGTGGGCCGTGGCGCTGGCCGACGCCCTGTGCCAACGCTTTGCCGATGCCGACAAGGGCGGCTTTCGCTTCTCCGCCACGGGCCATCACACACCGCTGCTGCGCATGCGGGTCTGGGCCGACGATGCGTTGCCCGCTGGCAATGGCGTGGCCATCCGTGGTCTGCTGCGGCTGGGGCATCTGCTTGGCAACACGCGCTACCTGGACGTGGCCCGGGCGGCCCTGGCAGGCGCCGGCAGTGCCTTGCATGCCTATCCACAAGCCTGTCCCAGCCTGTTGCGTGCATTGGCCGAGGATGCGCGTCCACGCCTGCAAGTGGTCGTGCGAAGTGCCGCGACACGCCAGGCGCGCTGGCGCGATGCCTTGAACAAGACACTGGACGACATGCGGATCGAAACCGGCGGCGATGCGCTGGACAGCTTTTTCATTGCCGACGACGAGCAGGGCCTGCCGGGGTTGCTGGCCGAGCGCGACCAGCGCACGGAGGCCGGCACGGCATGGGTGTGCAGCGGGCACGTTTGCCAGGCGCCGGTGTCATCGCCGGAGGGATTGGCCGCGGCGCTGAAGGCGGCAATGTCAATGGCTTCAGACTGAATTAGCCACTTCGACCGAGGGTGTTTTCGCGGCGGTGGATTATCCACAAAAGCGGTGGATAACTTTGTGGACGCGTGCATGCATGGTTTGCGCAAAGGCGCATGGCTGCGTCCTTGCGCACGTGTTGGTCAAAAAACAAGCAACATGGAAAACGCCTTCCTGGCCGGTTGCGGCGAGGGCTTTGTCAAGGCTCGGGTGGCCTTGCGAGGTACGCTCCAACCGGTACTTGAACCAGGCCTGTTTGCGAAGCCGTGGGAGCCGTTGAAGCGGGCTGTGGGAACTGTGGGAACTGTGGGAACTGTGGGAACTGTGGGAGCGCGCCCGCGCGCGATTGGCAAGATGCAGGTTGCGGCGAGGTATTCATCGCCCGCAGGCTGGCTCCCACAAGAAATTTCTCTTGATGAATGAATGTGGGAGCGCACCTGTGCGCGATGGCGAGGTGCTTGGCAATGGCTAGTCTCGATCGCCCGCAGGCTGGCTCCCACAAAAGCAGGCCGACGCAGGGACGGCATGGAGTTCGAGATTCTCTCTGCTACGCTTTCGGCACGATCGAGACGGAGGCGCTATGGACACTTTCATGCAGGCGGCTTATCACGAAGCATGCACAGGCCGCGACGAGGGCGGCGTGCCGATCGGTTCGGTGCTGGTGCATCAAGGCCACATTCTGGGCCGTGGCCACAACCGGCGCGTGCAAGGCGGCAGCGCCATTCTGCATGGTGAAATGGATGCGCTGGAACGCGCTGGCCGCCAACCCGCGGCGGTCTACCGCGAGTGCGTGCTGTACACCACGCTGTCACCGTGCTCAATGTGTTCCGGTGCGATTTTGCTGTACGGCATTCCGCACGTCGTTGTCGGCGAGAACACCAGCTTCATGGGCGAAGAAGACCTGTTGCGTTCGCGCGGCGTGCAAATCGATGTGCTGCGCGACGAGGCATGCATTGCCTTGATGCGCGATTTCATGCGTGATCACGCCGCGCTGTGGAACGAGGACATCGGCGAATGAATGGCCCGTTCAACCGGCCTTGGTACCGAAAATCTTGTCGCCGGCATCGCCCAGGCCGGGCAGGATGTAGCCCGATGCGTTGAGCTTTTCGTCGATCGACGCCGTGTAGATTTCGATGTCCGGATGGCGCGCCTCGATGCGCGCCAAACCTTCCGGCGCGGCCACCAGGAACAGCCCCTTGATGTGCCGGCAACCGGCTGCCTTGAGCATGTCCACCGTGGCGATCAGCGTGCCGGCCGTGGCCAGCATCGGGTCGATGATGAGCGCCGTGCGTGCTTCCATGCCGTGCGTGAGCTTTTCGTAATAGGGCACGGGCTCGAGCGTTTTTTCGTCACGTTGCAGGCCGACCACGCTGACCTTGGCGGCCGGGATCATGTCCAGCACGCCCGGCAGCATGCCAATGCCGGCGCGCAGAATCGGCACGATGGTGATCTTCTTGCCCTTGATGCGACGTACCTTGACAGGCCCGGCCCAACCGGCGATTTCGCAGGGCTCCATTTCCAGGTCGCGCGTGGCCTCGTAGGTCAGCAGCGAAGCAATCTCGCCAGCCAGTTCGCGGAAGTGCTTGGTGCTGATGGCGGCGTCGCGCATCAGGCCCAGCTTGTGGCGGATCAACGGGTGATCAACTTCGACGATTTTCATGGCGTCATGGCATGCGGAAGTGGGCACAGGATACGCCATGGTTCTTGCCGATTGCGGGATACGCCTCAGGCGAGGGCCCGCTGGTTTTCGCCAGAACGATCGCCGGCAGACCGATACCTGCCTGTAACACCACGCATTGTTTTCAGCGCCGAAAACGCACGTAGGCGCGTTTGGCCAGATACAGCAATTGGCCGCTCAGGCCGCGATCCTGGGCTTTGCGCAAGGCCGTGTTCTCGGCGTAGAGATTGTTGATGTGCGCATCGCGCTGGCTGATCAAGGCGCGAATTTCGGCCACATCCGCGGCGCTCAGCGTGACGCCTTCGGTGATGCGTTCGGGCAATTGGCGCTTGACGTAATACGTGGTGTGGCGATCGGCGGTTTCGGCCGCCGGGCGATCCTTGGTGTAGAAGTACAGCGCGATGGATCGCCGCGTGAGGGCTGCCCGTTCGGCCGGCAGGCGGATCGGGTCAAACGCGTGCCAGCTGCGTTCGGAGGTTTCGAAAATGACGCAGCGGTTGAACACCGGGCTGATGGAGTGATCCGGTGTGGCCTGCGCGTGCGGATCGGCGAACAACTCCAGGTTGCCGCCCCAGGCCGCGTCCCATTCGGGGTTCAGGTACACGATGAGATTGAGCCGGCGATGCCAGCGTTCGCTGGGGTGAAAATTGAAATCGACATGCGGGTCGAGGCTGACGCCATTCTTGCTCTCGTGCGTGCCGCCGCCCAGATACCACGGGTCGTACAGCAAGCCGTCGATGCCGGTCAGACGGCCGACAAAGGCCAGGAATGCGGGACTCTTGATGACATCATCCAGCCGCGCGTAGGTGGGGCTGACGGCACGGATCTTGTCCAGCGTGGACTTGCCGCCCGGACGTCCGTCGTCACCCACGTAGTTGCCGCGATCGAAGGTCGGAAAGGTGTCCAG
>DASVGR010000034.1:0-30382 GCA_036379395.1 Rhodanobacteraceae bacterium
CCGCGGTTGGTGTACTTCTTGGCGATGGAGATGACCAGGCGCAGGTTGGCCTCGACCATTTCCTTCTTGGCGCGGCGGGCCTTGGCCTCGCCGATGGACATGATGCGGTTGATTTCCTTGATGTCGATCAGCGGCAGGTGCAGGGTGGAAGCCACGGCACCCAGCTTGAGCTGCTCTTCTTCCAGCTGCTCGCGATGGTCCTTCAGCGCCGGCGTCCATTTCTGGCGCTTGCGGCACTGTTCGCTGACCCATTCGACGCTGCCTTCGTTGGACGGGAAGGTCTTGAGGAACTCCGAGCGCGGCATGCGCACCTGGCGCACCATGATGTCCATGATCACGCGCTCGTGGCGGCGGATGTCGGACACCACTTCGCGCACCTTGCGCACGAAGCCGTCGATGAGGGCGGACGGCAGCTTCAGCGACAGGAACGTCTCGGACATTTCGTCGCGCAGCTTGACGATCTTCTTGTCGTTGATGTCGCCCTTGACGATGGCCTTCTGGAACTTGGCATAGGCCTCGCGCATGACGTCCATGCGGCGGCGCACTTCCTCGGGGTCGGGGCCGGAGCCGCTGTTGTTGTCGTCGTCATCGTCCTCGACTTCGTCGCTGTCCTCGTCTTCGTCCCACGAGCCGTTGGCCTTGGCCTCGGCGATGGCGGCGGCCTTCTCGTCGGCCTCGGCGATGAGGTCGTTGAAGCCGGCGACGATTTCGCTCATGCGGCGCTTGCCGTCGAGATGGTGGTCGTATTCTTCGAGCATCAGCTCGATCGACCACGGGAACCGCGCCAGCGCCTCGTGGACCTGGTTCAGGCCTTCCTCGATGCGCTTGGCGATGGCGATTTCGCCCTCGCGCGTGAGCAGTTCGACCGTGCCCATTTCGCGCATGTACATGCGCACCGGGTCGGTGGTGCGGCCCACTTCGGCATCCACGGCCGACAGCAGCGCAACGGCTTCCTCGGTGGCGGTTTCGTCGTCGTCGCCGCTGGGGGCGTCATCGCTGATGGTGTCGGTGTCGGGCGCCGTCTCCAGCACTTCGATGCCCATGCCGTTGATCATCGAGATGATGTCTTCGATCTGCTCGGAATCGACGATGTCGTCGGGCAGGTGGTCGTTGACCTCGGCATAGGTCAGGTAGCCCTGCTCGCGGCCCTTGGTGATGAGCTGCTTGATTTCGGACTGTTGCTGCTGCAGATTCGGATTGTTGGACATGGACTCTTCGCACCCGGCGCATGAACCGTTCAGTATAACGAGATGGTGATTTTTTGACCAGTGTTCAAGGGTGTTGTTCCACAGGTATTCACCGCGGATTTCCCAGCAAAAAACGTGCCATGGCAGGTGGTTGCATGGTGTTGATCAGCGCGCGTGGAGCCAGAACGTGGTCGGACCGTCGTTGACGAGGTCGATCACCATATGGGCACCGAAGCGACCGTTTTCCACCCCCGGCCAGGCATCCCCGGCCAGGGTCAGCAAATGCTCGTACATGCGCCGCGCGAAGGCGGGCTCGGCTGCCGTGGCAAAACTGGGCCGCATGCCCTTGCGCGTGTCGGCCGCCAGGGTGAATTGCGGCACCAGCAGCAGGCCGCCTTGCGTGTCGACAAGCGAGCGGTTCATGCGGCCTTCGGCGTCTTCGAACAAGCGGTAGCCGAGCAGGCGTTCCAGCAATCGGCGCGCCTGCTTGTCGGTGTCGTCGGGTTCCACGGCGACCAGCGCCAGCAGGCCGGGGCCAATGGCGCCGACGGTCTCGCCATCGACGCTGACGCGGGCGCGGGTGACGCGCTGGATGAGGCTGATCATGAGGTGTCGGGTGTTGGTGTCAGGAGCGTCAGGATAGCCGCAAGTGGATTTTCAGCGGCTATGCTTGGCGCTTGTTTCAATGTGGTCGCCGCATGCGTGTCGATGTTGCCCTGATCTATTTTTTGATGCGTCTGGTGGCGCTGTTGCCGTTGCGCGCGGTGCATGCCGTGGGCGCGGCGTTTGGCGCACTGTCGTGGCGCGTGCGCGGCAAGGCTTGCCGGCAGGCGCAGGCCAACATCGCCATCGCGCGGCCCGGGTTGGCGCCGGAAGCGCGCGCGGCGTTGGTGCGCGAGGCGCTGCTGGCGTCGGGCCGGTCGATGGCCGAGATGGCGTGGATCTGGGGGCGCGATGCGCGCGATGCGCTGGGCCGGGTGCGCGAGGTGCGTGGTCAGGAACTGTTCGACGCGGCGGTGGCCGATCCGCGCGGTTTGATCATCGCCGCGCCGCACTTGGGCTGCTGGGAGCTGCTCAACTATTGGCTGTGCGACCACACGGACATGGCCATCCTGTATCGGCCGCCACGCGTGGCGGCGCTGGAAGTCCTGCTGCGCAAGGTGCGCGGCGATCTTGCGCCGGAGCAGGTGCGTGCCGAAGGCGCCGGCGTGCGCACGTTGTACAAGCGTCTCAAGGCCGGTCAGACGGTGGGCATTCTGCCGGACCAGAAGCCGCGCGCCGGCGAAGGCCACATCGCGCCGTTTTTTGGTCGCGACGCGCTGACCATGGTGCTGCTGCCGCGCCTGGCCGCCCGTACGCAGGCGACCGTACTGTTCGCGTTTGCCGAACGTCTGCCACGCGGTGCGGGTTATCGCGTGCATTTCGTGCCGGCGCCCGAAGGCATGGCTGATGCCGATCTGGACGTGGCCTGCCGCGCGCTCAATCTGGGCGTGCAGCAGTGCGTGGAGCGTGCGTTTGCGCAGTACCAGTGGAGCTATCGGCGCTTTTCCGGCTTCGGGCTGGAAAACCCGTACAACCATTGACGCCGCGGCAGCTTCAACGCTGCGCGCGGTAGCGGCCGGGGTGGTCGGGGTCGATGATGCGTGGCGGTTGCGAGGGCTCGGCCGGGGTGTGGCCGGATTCGATGTCGGCCAGTGCCTGAGCCGGCCAAGTCACTGTCCATGACGAACGGAATGGCTGGATCAACACGGCATAACGGCGAGCTTGTGGCATGAGCTTGTCGGGATGGGTGACGATCAGGCCATCGGGATGGCGTTGGGCGAACTGATCGATGGCCGCCGGGCTGCGCAATTCGCTTATGGGGTGCTTGAGGCGTCCGGCAAAGCTGAACTGGCCGTCGTAATTGCCCGCATAGCCGATGGCTATTCCCTGAGTCTGGGCGTGACCCAGCAGGATGGACGTGGGCGTCAAGTTGTAGCGCGGCCATAATGCCAGCGTGAACAACACGCTTATGGCAAATGCGCTGAACAGGCCGGCCACGGCCAGCCGGCGCATTTCACCGCGTCCGCGCAGCAGCAACAGCAGGCCCAGCACCAGAAACACCACGCTGACGTAGCGACTGACCGGCGCGGCGGTATCGACCCACAGGCCATGGATGCGGCCGCTGTCGACCAGCCACGGCAGCATGAACAGGAAGATGCCGACACCGATGCCGCCTACGCCCAGCGGCCAGGTGCCCAGCCAGGCGGTCGACGCCAGTTTGGCGTGACGTTCACGCAGGACGGCGATGGCTCCGGCAATCAGCAGCATGGTGCCGGCAAATTCCGGCAGCGGGTAATACAGTTGCTTGCCGCTGATGGCGGAAAACACGATCAGCGCCGGAACCAGCCAGCACAGGCAAAAACGCAACCCGCCGGCCAGCGGGCGACGCAAGGCGCCGACGGCCGCCCACGCGCGTGGCCAGAAGAAAAACGGAAACAGCATGATCGGCGCGTGAGTCAGATACCACCAGAACGGCTGCGAGTGGCTTTGCAGCGGCATCGCGTGCTTGACACCGTTGGCCACGCGCGCGGCCGTCTGTGTGAACAGCAAACGATGGCGATAAGCCGGGCCGCCCAGATCCACGGCCGGAATGATCCACGCCGCCAGCATGGCCAGACCCAACAGCAGACCGAGCGCGCCACGGCCGTACCAGCGTGCGTGATGGGTACGCGCGTAATCGCTCCACAGCGGCCCCAGCAACCAAGGAAACAGCACATGTACCAGCAGCACCGGGCCTTTGGTCAACAGACCCAGGCCAATGCAGATGCCAAACAGCAACCAGCGTGGTTCGGCGCGATCGGCGCGCGGCGTCAGGCACAACAACGCGCCCAGCGCCCACACGGCCAGCAGCACGTCGTACATGATCTGCAAGTCAAAAAAGAACGCGTACACCAGCGCGGCCAGCATCCACGGCGTGGCGCGCGCCACCCACGGGCGCTCCGGAAACAGGCGCTTGGCCAGCAGCGTGGCGATGACGAGCTCGGACGCGCCGAAGGCCACTTCCAGCACGCGCGGCCAGATGTCGTTGACGCCGAACACGGCCCAGCCGGCGTGGATCAGCCAGAACAGCAGCGGGGCTTTTTCCGAATACGGCATGCCGTTCAGGTGCGGCACGATCCATTGCCCGTGTACCCACATGTCCCAGGCCACGGCCAGCGTGCGTGTGGAAAACAACGGCACTGGGCCGTGTGCGAAACTGGCTGCGAAAGCCAGCAACATCCACAGCGGCAGCCAAGGCCACAGCATGCGCCAGGTGTCTTCGTTGATGCGGGGTCGAAAGGTCATGAAAACTCGTGGGACGTGGAGGGTGGGCGCGCGTCGGAAGGGGGATCAACGGCCCCAGTAGCCGATGCGTTTGCGGATCTTGAACTTGCGCCAGAAGTTGCCCGGCTTGCGCTTGCGGTTTTTGCCACCGGCGGCGATGAACGCGTCGATGGCCTGGAGGATGCGCTCGCTGGACTGGCCGTCGTGGTACGGATGAATGGCCTGCGCGTAGTCGGCGATGGCGGCCATCAATTCCGGTGGGCGGCTGAGTGCGCGCACGATGGCCGGTTCGAAATCGGCCGCGTCGTGGATGTCGATCAGCTGCGGGCCGGGGCGGCGGTTGTTGAACGTGACCACCGGTTTGCCGGTGAGCAGGAATTCGTTGAGCGCGGAGCTGGTGTCCGAGCACATCATGTCGACTTGCCCGAACAGGTCGAGAATGTTGTCGTTGGTGGCAAAGTACAGGTGCTCGTTTTCCAGCGCCTTGTATTTGGCCACTGTCTCGGCGTTCATTTTGGGGTGGAAGGTGACGATCCAGCGCCAGCGGCCGTCGCGCGACAAGCGCTTGACCTCGTCGTGCAGCGTGTCGGCCGCGCTCCACGACGGTGAGAACGTCGAGTGGTACAGGATGACCGGCGTGTCGCGCACCGGCTCGGGGTGGCTGTCGAGCACGTCCATGAACGGGTCGAGCTTGGGCCAGCCGGTTTCGGTGACGGAAAAATGCCCCAGCTTGTCGGCCAGCGCCTTGAACTTGACGGTGTCGCGCGGGCCGGTGGTGCAGTACAGGTCGAAAAAGCCGCGAATGTAGATGTGGCGCGGCTTGCCGGCGTCGAAACCGTGGAAGGTTTCGGCCTTCACGCCGGGAAAGAAATGCGGCACGGCGTTGGACGGCGTGATCACGGCGATCGGGTTCCACGCGCGCACTTCGGCGGTGGACTTGAGCCAGGTTTCGCCGGCGATGAGATCTTCGCCACCGGGGCCGTCGAAAAACCACGCCGCCTCGTCGCCGCGCGCGCGGATGGCGTCCTGCACCGGGCGCAGGATGGCCAGGGCGTAGCGTTCGGAGCCGTACAGCAGGTAGTGCGTCATGTCAGCGGTCGATGTGGTGGCGGGTGAGCGTGGCCGCCGCTTGTGCGACGGACGCGGGATGGTGGCGCATTTCGTAGTAGCGCAGGCGTTTGTACAAGGCGTAGCTGGCGGCCGTCTGCGCCATCACGAAGCCGCGCCAGCCGTCCAGGCACGCCAGCCGGAACAGGTAATCCTTGACGAAAGCCAGCACGTACACGAACGGCGCCTGCCACATGCGCACCGGCCTGCGCTTGTCGTTCCAGTCGCGGCACTTGAGCTCGGCATAGCGCAATACCTTGAGCTGCTTGTCGACCAGGGTCGGGTTGTTGGCGTGGTTGAACGGGGCCTTGAACGTGCGCGCGGGGCCGGCAAATTGCAGGCTTTCGTGCACGCGCGCGTCGGACCAGTGGGCGCGGCCACGATGGTACAGCCGCGCCAGTTTTTCGCCCACGTTGGGGCGGTAGAAGCGCATCGGCCGACCCATGTAGATGCTGCGTCGGCGCAGGACGGCGGCCGTGGCGGGGCTTGCCATCAGCGCCGGCAGCTCGCGTTGCAGCTCGGCGGCCAGCTCGGGTGACAGCCATTCGTCGGCGTCCAGCACCAGCAGCCAGTCGTGGCTGCACAGGGCGGCGGCGGCGTTGCGCTGCGGGCCGAAACCCAGCCAGTCCTGGTGTTCCACGCGCGCGCCGTGGGCGCGGGCGATGGCGACGGTGTCGTCGTCGCTGCCCGAATCCAGCACCAGCTTTTCGGCCGCGAACGGCACGCTGTCCAGGCAGCGCGCGATGCAATCGGCCTCGTTGTGCGTGATGACGGCAAGGGTCAGGGGCAGGGTCGGCATGCGTCGATTCTAGCCGACGTGGCCCGCGTGCCTGGTTTGCCGGGCATGGGCGACGGCCAGCGCCAGGCCGAGGATGAGCAGGCAATAGAACGACTGGCTCATCACGCGGTAGAACACGCTGTCGGTCACGGCGCACAGCATGTACAGCACGCCGATGGCCAGACCCGACCACGCGGCCGTGGCCACCCGTGCGTCGTGCGCCCGCACGTGGCGCGCAAAGTAGATCAGCGGCGCGATGAACCAGATCAGCAGCACCAGCAACCCCGGCACACCGCCGGCAGCGGCCGCGCCCAGGTACATGTCGTGCGGGTTGTTGTAGTGCGCGATGGATGGGTCGCTGCGACCGGCCGCGATTTCGGCGTGCACATAGGCCTGGAAACGATCGATGCCGAGGCCGGCCAGCGGATGTTCGACAAAGGCGCGCGTGGCGGTGCGCCACATTTCCAGACGCGCGCCGACCGAGGTATCCACTTGGCCGGCGTCGGCCTCGGTGACTTGTTGCGAGATGACGGCAAAGCGCTTGAGCGTGGCGCCGTGCATCGACGCCACGGCCACCGCGCCGCCAATGACGAAGATGGCCAGCGCACCAAGGCACCAGCGCCAATGGCGGCTGGTGCAACCCTTGAGGACCAGCAGGCCCAGGAACACGGGAATGAAAGCCAGCAGCGGCCCGCGGCTCTGCGTCAGCAGCGCGCCGTAGATGCCCAGTGCGACGGCGGCGCCATGCAGCAGGGCGAGCGGCTTGCCGGGTTGCGCGCGCAGCAATTGCACCAGCGCGGTCACGGCCAAGCCCAGCATCACGGTGGCAAACTCGATGGAAGTCGACGCGCCGCCGTTGGTGCTGTAGGCGCGTGCCACGCCGTAGCCGAAATGTTGCACGATGCAGAACACGCCCAGACCGATGGCGGTCAGGCTGAAGCCGATCCACAGCCAGCGCCAGTTGATGCCATCGACGAACACGGCGGCGACGGCCAGATACAGCAGCACGTGGTCGGCCACGCCCAGCGCCGAGGCGCCCAGACCGTGGCCCAGCGTATTGGCAATGGCGTACAACACGCTCAGTGCCGCGGCCGCCGTCACCGGCCAGGCCAGACGATAGGCGCGGCGCACGTCGCGTCGGGTGGCGATGAGATACAGCCCCAGCAAGAACAGCAAGGCCGGCGGGATGATCTTCAGCCGGCTGTGGATGACCAGCGACAACGGCACCAGTGCCGTCAGCAAGGTCAGCGCGCCACGCAGCCAGAAGGCTTCGGGCGTGGCTGGAAACGGCGAAGGATGGAGGGTTTCAGGCACGTGGAATGACGCCAGCGGGAGACAATGCACAAGGAGGCGAAGAACGTTTCCTTGCCGGCATTATCACCGATGGATGCGATGGTGCGACAACGTTGTCGCCGGGCATTCAGATACGGTGTTGCGCGCGTTGTGGCTCGTGTGGCGAAGGCTGGCGTGCCGCAGCCGTTGCGGTTGTCGCCGGCGTTGCCTGCGGCATGCCGAGTGGGGCCGATTGCGGAAAGGCGACATTGGGCTGACGTTTGGTGACGGCCCGCAGCGCGTCCAGCAATTGCGCCGGGAACGCCGCGTTGCGTTGCTCGAACCGTTGCCGGGCGTGTTTGCCCAGGTTTTCGCATTCCAGCTGCGACATGGCCAGGCAGCGCTCGATGGCGGCTTCCATCGCCTCGTCGTCAAAGTCGTACAGCGTGGCCAGCGCCTGGTTGCCGATGGCGTGCGCGGCAACCAGCACGCCGTGGTCGGGGCCGATCAATTCGTTCATCGGCTCGGCATCGGTGGTGATGACGACCGCTTCCACGCTCATCGCCTCGGCGATGTAGTGGCCGAAACCTTCGGTCTGCGACGGGCACAGATGGAAGCGATGGCTGTTTTGCAGGGTGCGCGCGTGGGCGTCGCTCAGGTATTCGCCGATCAGCGTGACGTTGGCCGGCAGCATGCCGGGCACGTCACGGCGGCGCCACACCACGGTCAGGCGCGGCCATTCCGGATGCCGGCGCCACAGCTGGATGAGGTGCGCGCTGCCCTTGTTGTTGCTGCGCCCGGGCATGTGCAAAAACGTGTTCTGGCGCACCACGTTGCGGTCCATGCGGTCGAACGCGGCAAACCCGGTCCAGCAGGTCGGGCAGCCCTGGGCCTCGAACAGCTGCACGGCGTGCTGGGTCTTGGCCGCGACCAGGTCGAACGCCGGCAGCCACGGGCGCCATTCGTTGCGCGTCCATTCGGGGTTGGGCATCAGCACGTTGCAGTGTGCCTGGTCGAAAAATTCGGGATAGATGCGTTCCAGCATCAGGTTGATGTCATAGCGCGCGATGGGCTCGCCGATCAGCCAGCCGCGCAACAGGCGGTGCAGCCAGTGGCCAACGCGGATCAGCCGCGAGCTGATGCGGCTGCGGTGGCTCAGTTCGGTGGTCGTCACGCGCCAGCCGGCGGCGCGCAGGATGCCTGCGGTCAGGGCCAGGTCGCGTGACAGGCCGGCACCGTTGGCACGGGTGAGGATCTGGACAGCCAGTGGTGTTTCGTGACGCATCTCAAGGTGACTCTGGCGCCGGCACGCTGTCCGCGCGATGGCGGTGCGGACGCGGCGAGATGCGACACGGACGGGCTGTGGGAAGGCCTGGTCGTCGCAGCAAACGTTGCCCGCCGGAAGTGATGCCTCCTTGCCGATGGCTTGCGCGCCCTTTCGCGTAACCGGCTTTGCGGCCCAAGACCGCAGGCGCCATTTTGGCATGTGGACTGGCGGGTCTGTCAATTGCCCGAAGTCAAGCGGCGGTGTGTGCCTGCTTGCCGATGGCGGCGAAAAACATGCCGTCCAGGTCGTCCTCGCCGGGCAGCAGTTGCCAGCCGGGACCGGCCGCGTGGCCGGCCGGCAGCTTGATCGGCAGGGCCGTGGCGTCCTTGTGGGCGGCCAGAAAATGGTTGATGACGGCTTCGTTTTCCGCACGCAGCAACGAGCAGGTGACGTACAACAGGCGTCCGCCGGGCGCCAACAGCGGCCACAACGCCTTGAGGATGCGCTTTTGCGTGGCGGCCATGGTGCGGATGTCGCCGGCACGGCGGTGCAGTCGCACGTCGGCACGGCGCCGGATGACGCCGGTGGCCGAGCAGGGCGCGTCGACCAGGATGCGGTCGAACGATTGTCCGTCCCACCAGGCTTTGGGCTGGGTGGCGTCGCCGGTGATGACGGTGGCGGCAAGGCCCAGGCGCTTGAGGTTGGCGTGGATGCGCTGGCTGCGGCGCGTGCTGGCTTCCAGCGCCGTGAGCGTGATGTCGGCGCGTTCCAGCAGATGGCAGGCCTTGCCGCCGGGCGCGGCGCAGGCGTCCAGCACGCGCTGTCCGGGAGCCACGTCGATGAGGTCGGCGGCGGCCTGGGCGGCGCCGTCCTGCACGGCGAACTGGCCTTCGTGGAAGCCCGGCAGCTGGGTGACGTCGGTACTGCGCTCCAGCATCAGCGCGTCTTCCAGCCAGGGATGGGCCTCGCTGCCGTAGCCGGCGGCGGCGAAGCTCTCGGCCATGGCCTTGCGGGTGTTGCGGCGGCGGTTCACGCGCAGGGTGAGCGGCGGTTCGATGTTGCTGGCGGTCAGCACGTTTTCGGCCTGCCCGGGCCAGTCTTCGCCGATGGCGTGGGTCAGCCAGCCGGGCATGGCGTGGTGGGTGACCGGATCGGCATCCAGCGCGGTGGAAAGATCGTCGCGGTCGCGCAGCCAATGGCGCAGCACGGCGTTGACCAGCGGCGCCAGCCGCGAACGTCCGAGCGGCCGGGTGGCCTCGACCGTGGCGGCGACGGCGGCATAGGCCGGCAGCTTGAGTACTTCGATCTGCACCAGACCCAGCACCAGCAAGGCGTGCACGGTCGGGTCGCGGCGCTTGATGGGGCGCTCGATCAGCTGCTGCAATGCCGCGTCGTAGCGCAGCCACCAGCGCGCGCCCTCGTGCAGCAAGGCGCCCAGCATGGCGCGGTCGCGCGAGTCGGCCAGGCGTGGCGCGCTGCGGGTGAGCACGTCGCGCAGCGAGGCGCCGTCAATGGCGACACTGGCCAGTGCTTCGGCGGCCAGCGCCCGGACGTTGGAGGTTTTGGCGGGAATCGGTTGCATGCGGTGGCGTGGTCCTTTTGCGCGCGCAAGCCTCGCGATGCGCGCCGTGGTCGCCTCAACGATGGAGGCGAAAGCGGCGTGATGCAAGGGCAGAAAGTTGGGGTGTGCGGCGACGGGGCGCGAAAACGCCGTGGGGCTGCGATCGCGCGTGCCGGGAATGCCGGTTTTTGCAGGCGTCTGCTCGTGCGGGAGCCGACCTGCGGGCGATGGAATTTACCTTGGGCTGGCGCTCGATCAGGGTTTGCGCCGGTGCAGCCCGGGACGGGCGTTGAGGTAATCGACGGCGTGGATGCGGCGTTTGCCGGCGCGTTGCAGTTCGGTGATGCGCAGTGCGTCTTCGCCGCAGGCGACGACGATGCCGTCGGCATCCGCGTCGATGACGTCGCCGGGCGTGGCATCGGCGGTGCGCGCGACGGCGTGTGCCTGCCACACGCGCACGTGCTCGCCGGCCAGGTCCAGATCGGCCACTGGCCATGGGTTGAAGGCGCGGATGGTGCGTGCCAGCTCGGCGGCCGGGCGGGTCAGGTCCAGATGCGCTTCGGCCTTGTCCAGCTTGCGGGCGTAGACGGCGCCGTCGGTCGCTTGTGGTTTGGCCGGGGGCAAGGTGTCGGCAAGGGCGTGATCCAGTCCGTTGGCCAGGGTCTGCGCGCCCAGCGCGGCCAGGCGGTCATGCAGGCTGCCGCCGGTGTCGTCGCCGGTGATGGGCGTGGTGCGGCGCAGCAGCACCGGGCCGGTGTCCAGGCCGGCTTCCATTTGCATCAGGCACACGCCGGTTTGCGTGTCGCCGGCGGCGATGGCGCGCTGGATGGGCGCGGCGCCGCGCCAGCGCGGCAACAGGCTGGCGTGCACGTTCCAGCAACCCAGCCGGGGCGTGTCGAGCACGGCTTGCGGCAACAGCAGGCCATAGGCGACGACGACCATGAGGTCGGGCCGATGACCGGCCAGACGCGCCTGTGCTTCGGCGTTTTTCAGGCTGGCGGGCTGCTCGACCGGCAAACCGTGGGCCAACGCGGCCTGCTTGACCGGGCCGGCGGCCAGCTGGCGACCGCGCCCGGCGCGACGGTCGGGCTGGGTGTACACGGCAACAACGTCCACGCCGTCGCGCAGGCAGGCTTCAAGGCAGGGGACGGCAAAATCCGGCGTACCGGCAAAGATCACGCGCAGGTTTCGGCTCACGCTCAACCCGCCTTGCGGCGCTGTTTTTCCAGACGCTTGAGCAGCAGCGTGCGCTTGAGTGGCGACAGGTAGTCGATGAACACCTTGCCGTCCAAGTGATCCAGCTCGTGCTGGATGCAGATGGCCTCCAGGCCGTCCACCTCGCGCCGCGTGGTGTTGCCGGCCGTGTCTTCGGCCTCCACCGTGACACATTCCGCACGCGTGACGTCGGCGAACACGCCGGGGAAGGACAGGCAGCCTTCCTGGTAAGTCTCGTCCCCGTGCTTTTCGACGATGCGCGGGTTGACCAGCACCTGCGGCGTGTCCAGTTCTTCGGACACGTCCATCACGAACAGGCGCTTGGTGACGCCGACCTGCGTGGCCGCCAGGCCGATGCCCTTGGCTTCGTACATGGTTTCCAGCATGTCTTTGGACAAGCGCTCAAGATCGGCGTCGAACGTATCCACGGGCGCGGCCTTGGCGCGCAGGCGCGGATCGGGGAATTCGAGGATGGGCAAGGTGGCCATGGCAGCAACTGGATGAAAACAACAGGGTTCGGGCTTGAAATTGCGGGCAATTTGGCGAAAAACAAGCCTCGACCGCAATACGATAGGCTCAATTGTAGGGCCTTGCCGCGGCAACTGCGAGTTGCCACGGCCCAGGTCATTTCGTTCGGTTTGGCGCGTGCCTATACTCGCCTGAATTTTGGGGAACAGGGGGATCTGCCCGCATGTTCAAGAAAGCACTCGTACTGGTCGCCGGTGCGGCCTTCGCGTTGTCCGCGTATGCCGCCACCACGCATCTCAAGCCGGGGCATCCCGACCAGTACGTCGTCCACAAGGGCGACACGCTGTGGGGCATTTCGGCCCGCTTCCTGACCAAGCCGTGGTTCTGGCCGGAAATCTGGCAGGCCAACCCGCAGGTGCACAATCCGCACCTCATCTATCCGGGTGACGTGCTCAACCTTGGCTACGACCACCAGGGCAACGCGTCCTTGACCCTGGCGCCGGCCGTGCACACCGAAGAAACGCCGGTGCCGGCCATTCCGCTGTCGCAGCTGAAGATGTTCCTCAAGGACTACCGCGTGGTCGACGAGGACACGCTCAAGGCCAGCCCGTACGTGCTGGCGTTCGAGCAGAACGAGCTGCGCGGCACGCGTGGCAACTTCGTCTACGTGCGCCAGATCCATGCCAAGCCGGGCGACAAGTTCGCCATCGTGCGGCCCAGCCACGTGTTCCGCCAGTTCGGCAGCGATGGTGACGGCGACCGCGATCTGGTCGCGCATGACCTGGAAAGCAATGTCGCGCTGGTGCCGGGGCCGTGGCAGGAGAATTTCCGCAACGACGGCCATTACGGCCATGGCAATGAGCTGGGTGTCGAGGTGCAGGTGATCGGCACCGCCGAAGTGCTGCGCACCGGCGATCCGACCACGCTGCTGATCACCGGCTCCAAGATGGAAATCCGCAAGGGCGACCGTCTGCTGCCCGTCGACAACCATCCGTACGACGCCTATTACTACCCGCATGCGCCGAAGAGCACACCGGCCGATGCGCGCGTGATCGCCTTCAGCGACGCGCTGGACGCCGTGGGCAAGCGCCAGGTGGTGGCGCTGTCGGTCGGCAGTGCCGACGGCATCGACAATGGCACCACGTTCTCGATTTTCCAGCCCGGCGACACGGTGCAGGACGACGTGAAAAGCAACTCGTTCGACACCACCTTCGGCAAGCACGTCAAACTGCCGGACGAGTACATCGGCCACGTGATGGTGTTCCGCACGTTCAAGCACGTCAGCTACGGCCTGATCATGGACGGCATCCGCCCGGTCAAGCTGGGCGACAAGCTCAAGATGCCGATGTAACGACGGGCGCCGCGGCTCAAGTCGCGTATCGCGCCTTGCTGGCGCGATGCGCCCACGAAGCGGCGAGGCATGAACCTACACGGCGGCGCGGCTTCGGCTGCGCCGCTTGCGCATGCGCGCGGCCTACGCTGGATGCATGAGCGAACATGACGATCGTCTGGCCTGGTTGACCTTGTTGCGCACGCCCGGCGTGGGTCCGGTGACGTTGCGCCAGTGGCTGGCCCGCGCCGGGGATGTGCACGGCGTGCTGGCGCTGGCGCGTCGCAGCGACAGCCTGACGGCGGCCGCGCGGGCCTGGCTGGAGGCGCCGGATGAGTCGCTGCTGGCGGCGGACATGGCCTGGCTGGAACGCCCCGGCCATCGCCTGTTGTGCGCGACGGACGTGGATTTTCCGCCGCAACTGGACGAAGGCGTCGGCGCGCCGGTCGCCTTGTTCGTGGCTGGCGATGCCGGCCTGTTGCTGCGTCCGCAGATCGCCATCGTCGGCGCGCGCGGCGCCACGCCCGCCGGGTTGGCCAATGCGCGCACGTTCGCGCGGGCATTGGCGGCAGCGGGCCTGGTTGTCACCAGCGGTCTGGCCGAAGGCATCGACGGCGCGGCGCATGCGGCCGCGCTGGACGTGGGCACGACCGTCGCCGTCATGGGCACCGGGCCGGACAAGGTCTACCCGCGCCGGCACCGCGAGCTGGCCACGCGCATTGCCCGCGAAGGCGCCGTGGTCAGCGAGTTCGTGCCCGGCACCGGGCCGCGCGCCGGACATTTTCCGCGTCGCAACCGCGTCATCGCGGGGCTGTCGTTGGGCACGCTGGTGGTCGAGGCCAGCGTGCGCTCCGGCTCGCTGATCACGGCGCGGCTGGCGGCCGAGGCCGGGCGCGAGGTGTTTGCCATCCCCGGCTCCATCCACAACCCGCTGGCGCGCGGTTGCCATCGGCTGATCCGCGAGGGCGTGCGTCTGGTCGAGACCGTCGACGAGATCATCGAGGCCGTGCGTCCGCAGGCACTGGCATTGGGTGCGCGCCTGGGCGAGCGGCTGGCCGTTCCGGCAGAGAGCGTCGCGGCCGCGACGGATGATCCGGCCACGCGGCGCCTGCTGGAGGCGCTGGGCCACGGCGAACCGGTGGCGCTGGACGAGTTGGTCGAACGCTGCGGCTTGGCAGCGGCGGACATCGGTGCCACGCTCACGCTGCTGGAGCTCGACGGCCGCGTGGCCAGCCAGCCGGGCGGTCGTTACCTGCGGATTGCCTGACGCGTGGCGTAAGATGCGTCGCATTGGCGGCCATGCGACCTTGACAGCACGGCCGTTTGTGTGATCCCACTATATATATGTCAAGCGTCCGGCCATGGTGGCCGGGCCATTCTTTCAGCGTTTGGATTGTCGCCGCATGGCCAAAAACCTGCTTATCGTCGAGTCGCCCGCCAAGGCGAAAACCATCAACAAATACCTCGGCAGCGATTTCAAGGTACTTGCCTCGTACGGCCACGTGCGCGACCTGAAACCCAAGGAGGGCGCGGTTGACGTCGAGCATGGCTTCGCCATGGCCTACGAGCCGATCGAGCGCAACAAGCGCCATGTCGACGACATCGTCAAGGAAGCCCGGCTGGCGCAAAGCATTTACCTCGCCACCGACTTGGATCGCGAAGGCGAGGCGATCAGCTGGCACGTGAGCGAAATCCTCAAGGCCAAGGGCCTGCTCAAGGGCAAGGACGTGCATCGGGTGGTGTTCAGCGAAATCACGCCGCGCGCAATCAAGGCCGCCGTGGCGCATCCGCGCGAGTTGGCGCTGGATTTGGTTGATGCACAGCAGGCGCGCCGCGCGCTGGATTATCTGGTCGGCTTCAACCTGTCGCCAGTGCTGTGGCGCAAGGTGCAGCGCGGGCTGTCCGCCGGCCGCGTGCAATCGCCGGCGCTGCGCATGATTGTCGAGCGCGAGGAAGAAATCGAAGCCTTCAAGCCGCGCGAATACTGGACGGTCGAAGCCGATCTGGCGCATGCCAAGGGAGCATTCAAGGCGCGCCTGACGCGATTGAACGGCAAGAAATTCGAGCAGTTCGACCTGACCGACGAAGCCACCGCCACGGCCGTGCGGCAGGCCTTGCTGGCTGCTGCCCGTGGGCAATTGACGGTCGGTGAAATCACCCGGCGCGAGCGCAAGCGCCGCCCGGCGCCGCCGTTCACCACTTCCACGCTGCAACAGGAAGCCGCGCGCAAACTGGGCTTCACCACCAAGCGCACCATGCGCGTGGCGCAGGGCCTGTACGAAGGCGTGGCCATCGGCGGCGAGGGCAACGTCGGCCTGATCACCTACATGCGTACCGACGCCGTGGCGCTGTCGCAGGAAGCCGTGGCCGAGCTGCGCGAGCTGATCGGGCGTGATTACGGCGCCAAGGCGCTGCCGGACGCGCCGCAAATCTACAAGGCCAAGAGCAAGAACGCGCAGGAAGCGCATGAAGCCATTCGTCCGACCTCGGCCATGCGCCGCCCGAGCGAGGTGGCGCGCTATCTCGACGACGACCAGCGCAAGCTGTACGAGCTGGTGTGGAAGCGCACCGTGGCGTGCCAGATGATGCACGCCACGCTCAACACCGTGTCGGTCGATTTTCCGCTCGACGACGCGGCATTCCGCGCCACCGGCACCACCGTGGTCGAGCCGGGATTCCTGGCCGTGTACGAAGAAGGCCGCGACGCCGGCAACAAGGACGAGGACGACGATGCCAAGCGCCGCCTGCCCCAGCTTGAAAAGGGCGAAGTGGTGCCGTTGACCGACATCCTCGCCGACCAGCACTTCACCGAGCCGCCGCCGCGCTATTCCGAAGCCAGCCTGGTCAAGGCACTGGAAGAATTCGGCATCGGCCGTCCATCCACCTATGCGGCCATCATCCAGGTGTTGCAGAACCGCGAGTACGTCTATCTCGACAATCGACGTTTCAAGCCGTCGGATGTTGGCCGCGCGGTCAGCAATTTCCTGACCCAGCACTTCACGCAATACGTCGATTACGAGTTCACCGCGCATCTGGAAGACGATCTGGATGCCGTCAGCCGCGGCGAGCGCCGATGGGTGCCGCTGCTGGAAGAATTCTGGAAGCCGTTCAAGGCGCAGGTCGATGAAAAGATCGAGACCGTCGAACGCAGCGAAGCCACCGGCGCGCGCGAGCTGGGCACCGACCCGGCCACCGGCAAGCCCGTGTCCGTGCGCCTGGGCCGCTATGGGCCGTACGTGGCGCTGGGCAACAAGGACAGCGACGAAAAACTCACCTTTGCCAGCCTGCGCCCCGGCCAGTCGATGCACACGCTCACGCTGGAAGACGCGCTGGAGTTGTTCAAGCTGCCGCGCGTGCTGGGCACGTGGGACGACGGCGAAGAGATCAGTGTCGGCATCGGCCGCTTTGGTCCGTTCATCAAGAAAGGCAAGATCTACGCGTCGCTCAAGAAGGAAGATGATCCGTACACCATCGAGTTGCCGCGTGCGAAAGAGCTGATGCAGGACAAGCTGGACTTTCTGGCCAACCGCGTCATCAAGGATTTCGGCGACGGCATCGAGGTGTTGAACGGCCGCTACGGCCCGTACATCACCGATGGCACCAAGAACGCCAAGATCCCGAAAGACCGCGAGCCGGACTCGCTGACGCTGGACGAATGCAAGGAATTGCTGGCCGCGGCGCCCGAGCGCAAGCGGCGCGGCGCGGCGAAAAAGACGGCGGTCAAGAAGACGGCGGCCAAGAAAACCGCCGTGAAGAAGACGGCCGCGAAGAAAACGGCAGTCAAAAAAGCGGCTACCAAGAAGGCGGCCACCAAAAAGACCGCGACGAAAAGGGTGACGAAAAAAGCCGCCGAATAAGGGTCGCGCCTTCCTGCGCCCCTGCATGCAACGCACGGCAGGAGCGCTGGGCGGCGCGATGGCACCCATCAGACACGTTTCCGGCCAAGTATCCAATATCCCGTTTTGCCCCGCTCTCAGGAGCACATCATGATCATGAGCATTGCCGAGGCCGCGCGCGCGTTGCGCGGTGGTGGTGTCATCGCCTATCCGACCGAAGGCGTTTATGGCCTGGGTTGCGACCCGGCCGATCAGGTCGCGTTCGAGCGCCTGTTCGCGCTCAAGCAGCGCCCGGCCACGCAAGGCGTGCTGCTGCTGGCGGCCGATTTTGCGCAGGTCGAGCCGTACATCGACCTGGCCGCCGTACCGGCCAAGGTGCTGGACGAGGTGCGCGCCTCGTGGCCCGGTCCGCACACGTGGATTTTTCCGCGCACCGCGCGCGTGCCGGCGTGGGTGGCCGGCACTCATGCCGGCATTGCCTTGCGCGTCACTTCGCACGGGCCGGCGGCCGAACTGTGCCGCGCGTGCGGCATGGCCATCGTGTCGACCAGCGCCAACCCGCACGGCGAAGCGCCAGCCATGGACGCGGCGACCTGCGAGCGCTATTTCCCGCAAGGCCTGGCCGGCGTCGTCGATGCGCCGCTGGGTGGACTGTCCAAGCCGACCACGATTCGCGATGCGCTGACCGGCGCCGTCATACGCGCCTGAGCTGGCCTCGGCCTGCCCAAGCTCCCGCAAAAGCCGAAGCGGCACAAAATTCCCTGCGGCGCCGTATCATCGTCGCCTCGCTTTCCTTGCCCGGCGCCATGTCCGCAATCACGCAACGCCCCGATTCTTCATCGTCCGCGACGCTGCCGCTGCTGGCTGATGCCGCGGCGCGGCGCGTCGTTGCTTGGCGCCATGGCGCACCGGTGCGCGTGGATGCGTTTCTGGCTGATGTCATGTCCACGGCCGCGCGGCTTCCTGCGGCGCCGGCGGTGGTCAATCTGTGTGTTGACCGCTACGCGTTTCTGGTCGCGTTTTGCGCCGCGCTGGTGGCCGGACAAACCAATCTGCTGCCGCCTTCGCGGGCCGAGCAGGCTGTGCGTGACGTGATGGCCGCGCATCCCGGCTGCTATGCGCTGGGCGATCAGGCCGACGTCGGCGGCATCGCGCCGTATCTGGCGCTGCCATCCTTGACCGGCACGACAGCGACCACGACCGCTGTGCCGACCATCGCCGCCGATCACGTGGCTGCGATCGGCTACACCTCTGGCTCGACCGGCAAGCCCGTCGCCAACGCCAAGACCTGGGGCAGCTTTGCCGCCAGCAGCGCCGGCAACCTGGGCATGCTGCGCGCGCATTTGGACGAGCCGTTCCACGTGCTGGCGACGGTGCCGCCGCAGCACATGTACGGCATGGAATTGTCGGTGCTGTTGCCGCTGTTCGGCCATGCCGGCGTGCATGCCGGGCGTCCGCTGCTGCCGGCCGACGTGGCGCGCGAGCTGGCCGAGTTGCCGGCGCCGCGCGTGCTGGCCACCACGCCCGTGCATCTGCGTGCGCTGGTCAAGTCCGGGCAGGCGATGCCACCGCTGGCGGCGCTGGTGTCGGCAACGGCGCCGTTGCCGCGCGAGCTGGCGCGGGCGGCCGAGGATGCGTTCGGCGCGCCGATGCTGGAAATGTTCGGTTCGACCGAAACCTGCGTGTTCGCCAGCCGCCGCACGGCGCGCGAGGATGTCTGGGCGACGTATCCGGGCGTGCATGTCGAGCCGCATGCGCGCGGCACGACCGTCATGGCGCCGCAGCTGGCTGCGCCGGTCGAGCTGGCCGACATTTTCGAGCCGGCGCCGGGCGGTTTTTACTTGCGCGGACGCGGTCGCGACATGCTGGACATGGCTGGCAAGCGCGCCTCGCTGGCCGATCTCAACCAGCGCCTGCTGGCCATCGATGGCGTGGTTGACGGCGTGATTTTCCAGCCTGATGCCGTCGATGCACTGGGCGTGCAGCGCCTGGCCGCGCTGGTGGTCGCGCCCGATCTGGACGCTGCGGCCATCCGCGCCGCGCTGGCGCGCGTGGTCGATCCGGTGTTCCTGCCGCGCCCGCTGCACAAGGTCAATGCCCTGCCGCGCAACGCCACCGGCAAGCTGCCGCGGCAGGCGTTGCAGGATCTGCTGCAACGCGGCGCCGGCTGAATCGGCCCTCGCGTGACGCGAACTGTCGTCAGGTTGTTTTGGCGCGGGCGCGCTTTGCGGCATCATGTGCGCCTTTGAAGCGCATGGCGCGACTGGCGGGTGCAACGACATGAAGGTTCTGGTGGTGGGCGGCGGCGGCCGCGAACATGCGCTGGCGTGGAAGCTGGCTTCCTCGCCCGAAGTGGACGAAGTGCTGGTCGCGCCGGGCAATGCCGGCACCGCGGCCGAGCCGCGCCTGACCAATGTCGACGTGGCGGCCAGCGATGTTGATGGCTTGCTGGCGCTGGCGCGCGAGCGGCAGGTCGAGTTGACCGTGATCGGCCCCGAAGTGCCACTGGTGGCCGGCATCGTCGACAAGTTCCGCGCCGCCGGCCTGCGCTGTTTCGGTCCGCGCCGCGTGGCCGCGCAGCTGGAAGGCTCCAAGCAGTTCGCCAAGGCGTTTCTGGCCCGCCACAACATTCCCACCGCGCGCTACGCCGCGTTCACCGAGCTCGACCCGGCGCTGGCCTACGTGCGCCAGCACGGCGCCCCCATCGTCATCAAGGCCGACGGTCTGGCTGCCGGCAAGGGCGTGGTGGTGGCGCTGACCCTGGCCGACGCCGAACTGGCGCTGCACGACATGCTTGGCGCGCACCAGTTTGGTGACGCCTCGGCCAGCGTCGTTATCGAGGAATTTCTCGAAGGCGAAGAAGCCAGTTTCATCGTCATGTCCGACGGCCACACGGCGCTGCCGATGGCGTCCAGCCAGGACCACAAGCGCCGCGACGAGGGTGATCTGGGCCCCAACACCGGCGGCATGGGTGCGTATTCGCCGGCACCGGTGGTCACGCCGGCGGTCGAACGGCGCGTCATGGACGAAATCGTCAAGCCGACGCTGGCCGGCATGGCCGCCGAGGGCGCGCCGTTCATCGGCTTTTTGTACGTGGGGTTGATGATCGACCAGACCGGTGCGCCGCGCGTGGTCGAGTTCAACGTGCGCTTTGGCGACCCTGAAACCCAGCCGATCATGCTGCGCCTGCGCTCGGATCTGGTCGAGCTGATCGACGCCGCGCTCGATGGCCGCCTCGACGAAGTGCAGGCGCAATGGGATCCGCGCCCGTCGCTGGGCGTGGTGATCGCTTCCGGCGGCTACCCCGGCAAGGTGCAAAAAGGCCTGCCGATCACGGGGCTGGACGAAGTCGAGGGCGCCAAGGTGTTCCACGCCGGCACGCGGCGCGATGACGCCGGCCGCGTCGTCACCGACGGCGGCCGCGTGTTGTGCGTGTGCGCGCTGGGTGACGACCTGGCGCAGGCGCGCGACAAGGCCTACGCCGCCGCGCGCGGCATCCATTTCGACGGCGCGTTTTACCGCCGTGACATCGGCCACCGTGCGTTGCGTTGAGCTTGTCGCCGGAGCAGGGCCTCGAAAACCATCATGGCCCTTGTAGGAGCCCGCCCGCGGGCGAAGGGTTCTTGCCACAAACCGGCATCGGGCCATCGCGCGCAGGCGCACTCCCACATGAGCACCGAGCCGCAAGGCTTTTGTAGGAGCCCGCCTGCGGGCGAAAAGGTCTTGCCACAAACCGGCATCGGGCCATCGTGCGCAGGCGCACTCCCACATGAGCATCGAGCCGCAAGGCTTTTGTAGGAGCCCGCCTGCGGGCGAAAGGGTTCTTGCCACAAACCGGCATCGGGCCATCGCGCGCAGGCGCGCTCCTGCGGACAAGTTAAGGTGATGCTCCGACAATTTCGTTCGGGGTGGGTCGTGATGCCTCAGGGCAACGGGCTTTTCCACAGGGTTTGCGCGAGGCGGTCGGTGGCGGCGACCAGTGCGTCCACGATGGCCGGTTCCGAGGCGGCGTGGCCGGACAGCACGATGTGCAGATCGGCTTCGGGCCAGGCTTGCGCCAGGTCCCAGGCGTTCTTGGCCGGGCAGATGAGGTCGTAGCGGCCGTGCACGATGGTGCCGGGGATGGCGCGGATCTTGCCGATGTCGCGCAGCAGCTGGTTCGGCTCGAAGAAGCATTTGTGGCGGAAGTAGTGTGCCTCGCAGCGCGCCATCGAGATGGCCACTTCCGGCGCGCCGAAGTCGGCCACGGTGGAGGGGCTTTCTTCCAGCGTCAGGCCGCCGGCTTCCCACATGCTCCAGGCCTGCGCGGCAGCCAGCTGCACGGCCGGGTCGTCACTGTCCAGCCGTTGCCAGTAGGCGTCGAGCATCGAGCCGCGTTCATCCGGTGGAATGAAGTCGACGAATTTTTGCCATTTCTCGGGCAGCAGGCGCGAGGCGCCGCCTTCCTCGACGTACCAGACCAGCTCTTCGTCGCGCGCGAGATAAATGCCGCGCAACACCAGTGCCAGGCAGCGCTCGGGATGGGCTTCGGCATAGGCCAGCGCCAGCGTTGATCCCCACGAGCCGCCAAACACCGCCCAGCGCTTGATGCCGAGGTGCTTGCGCAGGGTTTCGATGTCGCCGACCAGGTGCCAGGTGGTGTTGTCGGTGAGGTCGGCAAACGGCGTGGAGCGGCCCGCGCCGCGCTGGTCGAACAGCACGATGCGGTAGCGCGCCGGATCGAAAAACTGGCGGTAATACGGCGCCAGCCCGGCGCCCGGCCCGCCATGCAGCACGACCACCGGCAAGCCGTCCGGGTTGCCACATTGCTCGACGTACAGCGTGTGGCGGGCGTCGACGGGCAGTCGCTCGGTGTGGAACGGTGCGAGGGGAGGGTACAGCTGGTGCATGGAGGGTGTCGGTTATCGGCGAAGTCTGGATTTTATGGCGTTCCGGCTTTTGGGGGAGCCCGCCTGCGGGCGATGGGATCTGGCCTTGAATCGGCATCGGGCCATCGCGCGCGGGCGTGCTCCCACAGGCAAGCGTGGCAGGGTTTCTCAGGTGAGGTCGAGGGTGGATGTGAGGTCGCCGGGTGCGAAACCGTTGTGTTTGCGCATGGACTGGTCGCGCAGCACGATGCCCGGCAGCGGGTTCAGGCCGAAGCGGCGGTTGAGGAAGCGCTGGATCGAGCCGGTGTCGAAAACCGTGTGCTCGACGTGGCCCTTCTTGGCGTGCGGCGAAATCACCAGCGCCGGGATGCGCGTGCCCGGCCCCCAGCGGTCGGCCTTGGGCGGGGCGACGTGGTCCCACCAGCCGCCGTTTTCGTCGGTGGTGATGATGACCATGGTGTGCGCCCAGTCCGGCCCCTGGCGGATGGCTTCAACGACGTGGCGCACGTGGGTGTCGCCGAGGGTCAGGTCCGAATAGCCGGCGTGCATGTTGAGCGTGCCCTGCGGCTTGTAGAACGCCACTTCGGGCAGGCGCCCGGCGGCGATGTCGGCGATGAAGCGGTTGGTGGCGGCCGTGTTGCCGACGCCGCCATCGCGCAGGTGCTGCGCGCGGGCGGGCGTGCCGGGGGCGAACTGCTTGAAGTAGTTCAGTGGCTGGTGGTGCGGCTGGAAGTTGGGGCTTTCGGGAAACTTGTCGCTGATGCCGTGGTAGCCCTTGCCGTCCAGCGCCATTTGCCAGGCGCCGCCGTACCATGCCCACGACACGCCCTTGGCTGACAGCGTGTCGCCGATGGTGGCGTGGCTTTGCGGCGGCAGGATGTAGCTTTTGGACCAGTCGGCCAAGGTGGGGTCGGTCTTGCTGCGGTTGAAGCTGGGCGCGTAGGGCGGACCGAACGTGTTGACGGCGTAGAAGTCGGGCGTGAGGTTGTCTTGCGAGGCGAATTTGGGCTTGCCGTCCATGGCGCTGGCCGGCGAATGGGGATCCAGTTTCAGGCGCGTGCCGGCCGGGTCGTCGCCTTCGACGACGGCGATGTGGTGCTTGGCGGGGCTGTGCGTGGCGTCGGGGTAAAACGGTGGCCGCGCCGTCACCAGGTATTGGTGGTTCAGGAACGAACCGCCGAAGGCGCCCATGAAAAAGTTGTCGCACAGCGTGAATTCGCGCGCCAGCTGCCACAGGTGAAAGTTTTGCGCGGTGTCGGCGTAGCGCCCCATTGGCAGCGCGCCGTGGTTGCCCCAGGCCACGAACATATCGTTCTTGCCGCCGTTGATCTGCATCTGGTTGCGGTAGAACTCGTGGATGGGGCTGGCGGTGACGAGGTTGTGCGGCAGCGGCGCGCCGTCGGGCGTGTGCAATTGCCAGGGGCTGTTGGGCAGGCCGGTGATGGCGTCCTCGCCGATCTGCCAGGTCTTGCCTTTCACGGTTTGCTTGTGCGGCACCATGCCGTGCCAGATTTTGGGCAGGGTCTTGAGCACGCTGCCGTCGCGGTCGCGTTGCAGCAGGCGTGCGGCGGGTACCTTGGACAGCGGATCGGCCAGGCCGGGGAAGTCGGCAAACAGATTGTTGAACGCGCGGTTTTCCAGATAGATCACCACCACTTTGCGGATCTTGTCGCGCAGGGCGGCGTCGATGGCGGCGCTGGCGGCCGTACTGGCCGTCTTGCCGGCGGCAGAGGCCGTGGCCGCGCCGGTATCCGATGTGCCCGAGGCGCAACCGGCCAGTGTCAGGGCCGCGCCGGCCACGGCCATCTGACCCAGCACGCGGCGGCGCGCGGGGTTGTCGGGCTGTTCGTCGGACGGTGGATCGGCGGGTTTGCGGGTATCGCTCATGGCTGGCGCTCCGGATTCAGATGGCTGGGGCAACGTAGCATTAAACGGCGGTGAAGCCATCAGCCCTACCTTGCCGTGATGCCGGATGGTGGCTGAACGCGTTGGGCGCGGGCGTGGACACCCAGGCGGACCGGCGCTGCTATCCTCGTCGCCACCATTGCGATGTCTTTACTTCCGTGATCCTGTTCGACCGCGTCAGCAAGCATTACGCCACAGGCCAGCAAGCGCTTTCCGAGGTGTCCTTCGAGGTTGCCGCGGGCGAGATGGTGTTTGTCACCGGCCATTCCGGCGCCGGCAAGAGCACGTTGCTGAAGTTGCTGGCGTTGATGGAGCGGCCCACGCGCGGGCGCGTCGTGCTGGATGGCAAGGATCTGGGCGGCATCCGCCGTGGCCGCGTACCGTCGCTGCGACGCAAGCTGGGCATGGTGTTCCAGGACCACCGGTTGCTGATGGACCGCAGCGTTTTCGCCAACGTGGAATTGCCGCTGCTGATCGCCGGCATGGCCCGCGAGGAACGCGCGCGGCGCGTGCGTGCGGCGTTGCAGAAGGTGGGCTTGCTGGCGCACGAGGCCAAGGCGCCGGTGATGCTGTCCACCGGTGAGCAGCAGCGCGTCGGCATTGCGCGCGCCATCGTGGCGCGGCCGGCCGTGCTGATCGCCGACGAGCCGACCGGCAATCTCGATCCGCAGCTGGCGGCGGAAATCATGGGCCTGTTCGCCGAGTTCGCGCAGGTCGGCACGGCGGTGCTCGTGGCCAGCCACGATTTGCGCCTGATCAAGCAGATGAAGAAGCGCGTCGTGGTGCTCGATCATGGGCACATGGTCGATGACGTGCCGGCGCTGGAGGTGGTGTGATGAATACGTCCGAACGTGCCCGTCGCGACGCCCGGCCGCGCCACTTGTCGCGCTGGGGCGAGCAGCATCGGTGGGGCCTGGTCGCCAGCATGCAGCGGCTGGCCGCGCGTCCGCTGGGCACCTTGTTCACGGTGCTGGTGATGGGTTTTGCGCTGGCTTTGCCGCTGGCGTTCTGGCTGGTGCTGGGCAATCTGGAGCAATTGGCCGGCACGCTGGGACGCACGCAGGCGGTCAACGTGTTCATGCAGGTGGATGCGCCGGCGGCGCGGGCCAAGGCGTTGGCCGACACGCTCGGCAAGCGGCCGGACGTGGCGCGGGTGACCGTCAAGTCGCCCAAACAAGGCATGGCGGAGCTGGCTTCCATGCAGGGTTTCGCAAAAGCGCTCGGTGAGCTTGATTACAATCCCTTGCCATATGTGCTGGTGGTCGAACCGCGCGAACATGCGTCCGCGGCGACGGTCCAGGCACTGGTGAAGGATCTGCGGGCCATGCCGGACGTGGATCAGGTGCAGGATGACGGCGTGTGGCGCGCGCGGCTGGATGCGCTGGTCGATGTCGGACGCCGGGCCGTGGCGGTGCTGGCGTTGCTGCTGGCGTTGGCGGCGGTGATGGTGGTCGGCAACGGCGTGCGCCTGGACATTCGCGGCCGTGCGGACGAGATTGCCGTGTTGAAGCTGGTCGGCGCCAGCCATGCGTTCGTGCGCCGGCCGTATTTGTACGCGGGATTGTGGTACGGCCTGGCTGGCGGTTGTGTCGCCAGTTTTTTGGTTTTGGTCATGGAAGGTGCACTGGCCGGTCCGGTGGGGCGGCTGGTGGCCAGTTACGGCGGCCATCTGGCCGTGGGCGGACTGGCTGGATGGCAATTGGCGCTGGCGCCGTTGCTGGCCGCGGCATTGGGCTGGCTGGGCGCGCGCGTGGTCAGCGCACGCTGGCTGCGGCAGGCGGCCTGAATGGCGAAAGCAAGCGTGGTTACGGGGCGGACAGAAATCATGGACAACAGCATCAGTCGGCACATCGCCAGCAACGCGCCGCGCGTGATGGTGGTGGATGGTTCCAAGGTGGTGCGCACGCTCATTTCGCGCGTGCTGCAGTCCGAGCTGGACGGCGTTGAAGTCATCACCTGCGGTTCCGGCGCCGAGGCGCAGGTTGCGTTGCAGGACGACGTGGTCGATTTCGTCACCATCGCGCTGCGCCTGCCGGACATGGACGGCCTGGAGCTGGCGCGCTACATCCGCGAATACGTGGCGCTGACCTACATGCCGATCGTGGTGGTTTCCGGCGACGTGGACGAGCGCCTGCGCGCACGGGCGCTGGGCGACGATGTGACCGACTATTTCGACAAGTCGCTGGGGTTTTCCGCGCTGGCCGCGTTCATCCGCGGCTACGTGCGTCCGGAAAGCGTGGCCGAGGGCACCGTGCTGTACGTCGAGGACAGCCGCGTGGTCGCGCTGGCCACGCGCCGCATGCTGGAAAAATACGGCCTGACGGTGTTGCACGTGGTCAGCGTGGAAGATGCGCTGGCGGTGCTGGAAACCGCGCGTGCGCAGGGGCAGATCGGTGCCGATGCCGTGTTGACCGATGTCACGCTGAAGGGCGAGCTGACCGGCGCCGACCTGCTGCAGCGCATCCGTGGCGAGTTCGGTTACTCCAAGGGCCGGCTGCCGGCGCTGGTCATGACCGGCGACGACAATCCCGACAAGCAGGCCGCGCTGATCCGCGCCGGCGCCAACGACCTGGTGGAAAAGCCGGTCGAGGAGCGCCTGCTGGTCACCAAGCTGCTGTTCCAGCTGCGCGTGGCGCAGCAGTTGCACGAGCAAGCCGGTTTGCCCGCGCACGGCTGAGCATGTGACGACGGTCATGTATGGCCGGCGCGTGTCCTTGGTTATGATGCCTCATCGCTACGGTGACGCATTGCCAGGGCCATGGGTGAAGATCGACTGCAAATGGAAGCCTCGTGGAAAGCGCGTCTGGGCAGCTATTTCGAGCGCCCGGACATGCAGGCCCTGCGCGCTTTTCTGGTAGCCGAGAAACAGGCCGGCAAGCAGATCTATCCGCCCGGCCGGCAGATTTTCGCGGCTTTTGAACACACGCCGTTCGACGCCGTCAAAGTGGTGATCCTGGGCCAGGACCCGTATCACGGTCCGGGCCAGGCGCACGGCTTGTGCTTTTCGGTGCGGCCGGGCGTGATGGTGCCGCCGTCGCTGGACAACATTTTCAAGGAAATCCAGCGTGACCTTGGTCTGGCGCGGCCCGACCACGGCTGCCTGACGCCGTGGGCCGCGCGTGGCGTGCTGCTGCTCAACAGCGTGCTGACCGTCGAACGCGGCCAGGCCGGCGCGCATCGCGGCAAGGGCTGGGAGGGTTTTACCGATGCCGCCATCGACTGCCTCAACCGCGAGCGCGAGGGGCTGGTGTTTCTGCTCTGGGGCAGCTACGCGCAGGCCAAGGGACGGCTGGTCGACGAGCACCGCCACAAGGTGCTGCGCGCGCCGCATCCGTCGCCGTTGTCGGCCCATCGCGGCTTCATGGGATGCGGGCATTTCTCGCTTGCCAATCAATATCTTGAGTCACGCGGCGTGGCGCCGGTGGATTGGTCGTTGCCGCCGCGTGAACAATTGCCGGCAGGGACTTGAAAGCTGAACGTCATGCCGCCACAGAGGATGCAGGGGTGCCGGTCGAGCTTGATTTGCTGTACTATGCAGTTCAGTTGATTGGCTGAAAGGGTTCCCGGAACTTTCAGTGTCGTTAGCACTCCAAGCATTCGAGTGCTAACCTGTTGTTCTTCTAGTGAGGTTTTCCACATGTCACAGGCATTGGTCGCCAACAATCTGCCCATTCCGAGCCCGCTCGGCAGTCTGGATGCCTACATTTCCGCGGTGCACCGCATTCCGGTGCTGACGGCCGAGGAAGAGCAGGCATTGGCGCAGCGTTACCACGCCGACAACGACCTCGAGGCGGCTCGCCAGCTGGTCACTTCGCATCTGCGTTTCGTGGTGCATGTGGCGCGTGGCTATTCCGGCTACGGCCTGCAGCTGGGCGATCTCATCCAGGAAGGCAACATCGGCCTGATGAAGGCGGTCAAGCGTTTCGACCCCGACCACGGCGTGCGCCTGGTCAGCTTTGCCGTGCACTGGATTCGTGCCGAGATGCACGAGTTCATCCTCAAGAACTGGCGCATCGTGAAGGTGGCCACCACCAAGGCGCAGCGCAAGCTGTTCTTCAACCTGCGCAAGTCCAAGAAGCGCTTGGGCTGGTTGAACGCCAGCGAGGTGAAGGCCGTTGCGGCCGACCTCAACGTGCCGGAAAAAACCGTGCTGGAAATGGAGTCGCGCCTGTCCGGACGCGATGTCGGTTTCGAGGCGCCGGTGGATGCCGACGATGACGACAAGCCGGCACCGGCCGCGTTCCTGCGCGATGATGATGCCGATCCGTACGTGTCGGTGGCCGACGCGGACCAGGAGCAGAGCCGCCTGGCCACGCTGGGCACGGCCATGGCCGGGCTGGACGAGCGTTCGCGCGACATCGTGCGCCGCCGCTGGCTGGACGAGGACAACAAGGCCACATTGCAGGAACTGGCCGACGAATACGGCGTGTCCGCCGAGCGCATTCGCCAGATCGAGGCCAACGCCATGAAGAAAATGCGCGGCGTGTTTGCCGCCTGATCCATCCCTTGACCCGACGTCAGCCGACGGCTCCCTTGCGGAGCCGTCGTTGTCTGGGGGCGCGTTTCAGGCGCGCTGACGCTGTGTCGAGGCGCGCACGATCAGCTCGATCGGCAGCGTGATGGAGTCGACCGGGTTGCCGTCGATGAGGTTGAGCAGCCGCTCGACCAGCACGTTGCCGGCGCGCGTGGTGTCCTGGCGCGCCGTGGTCAATGGCGTGTGCGCGTATGCGGCCATCGGCACGTCGTCGAAACCGGCCACGGCCACGTCATGGGGAACGGTGAGCCCGGTCTCGTTCAGTGCGCGCATGGCGCCGAGCGCGATGAGGTCGCTGGCGCCGAACACGGCGTCGAACGGCACCTTGCGCTCAAGCAACGAGCACAGGGCGTCGTGGCCGGATTGCTGCGTGCTTTGCGCGTCCACCTGCAAGCTTGCGTCCACCGGCAGGCCGGCGTCGCGCAGCGCGTCGACGTAACCCTGATAACGGGCGTAGAACTCGGGGTAGTGCCGACTGGCGCCACCCAGAAACGCGATGCGCCTGCAGCCCTGGTCCAACAGGTGGCGGGTGACCGCCTGGCCGCCGCCGATGTTGTCGCAGCCGACGGAAATGTCGAACTGGTCGGGCAGCGTCGCGCCCCAGCGCACGAAATGCGTGCCCTGGTCGAGCAGGTTGCGCGTGCGGTCGCGGTAGGCGAGGTAGTCGCCGTAGCCGAGCAGGATGATGCCGTCGGCCTTGTGGCTGTCGGCGTAATCGGCGTGCCAGTCGTCGGAGGCCTGCTGGAACGAAATCAGGAGGTCGTAGCCGCGTTGCGCGCAGGCACGCGTGATCGAGCCCAGCATGGCGACGAAAAACGGGTTGATGTGTGATTCGTCGGCGGTCGGGTCCTCGAAGAACAGCAGCGCCAGCGTGCCGGATTTTTGCGTGCGCAGGCTGGAGGCGTTCTTGTCGACCTTGTAGTTGAGCTCGCGCGCGACGGCCTGCACCTTGCGCCGCGTTTCCTCGCTGACCAGCGGGCTGTCACGCAGCGCGCGCGACACCGTGGCCTGCGAAAAGCCGGTCAGGTAGGCGATGTCGATGGAAGTGGGCTTGCCTTTGCTCATGGCGCCGCGTCGCGAAGGGGCTGCGGGCAATGTAGCGGCGCGGCCCGGCGCAGGCAAACGGTTCTCGGCAGCCAACCGATGTGGTTGGCTGGATGGCTTTTGTGGGAGCCTGCTTGCGGGCGAAGGGATTTTGCTTCAGACCGGCATCGGGCCATCGCGCGCAGGTGCGCTCCCGCAGGCAGTTGGAGCATAGTCTTGCGCGCGTGGGCGGGGCCTGCGCCGGATCAGTAGGCGAACTCGGTGAACACCGGATCGACGCTGCCGTGCCACGCGCCGTGGAACAGTTCCAGCTTGCGTTCGGCCGGGGTCTGGTTGGCGTCGACGAACTCGGCCAGCGGGGCGAGGAAGATGGATTCGTCCGCGCCGTTGGCGTTGCTGCGCGCGCGGCGTGCCAGGCCGTGCGCGGCGATCTTCAGCGTTTCGCGGGCCAGGTCGCGCACCGTGCCATGGCGGAACGGCAGTTTCAGCGCCTGCTTCGGCACGCCGTCGCGCAGGGCGTTGCGCTCGGCGAGGGTGAAATCCTTGACCAGATCCCACGCGGCATCCAGCGCGTCGGCGTCGTACAGCAGGCCGACCCACAGCGCCGGCAGGGCGCACAGGCGGTTCCACGGGCCGCCGTCGGCGCCACGCATTTCCAGGTATTGCTTGAGGCGCACTTCGGGGAAGGCGGTGGTCATGTGGTC
>DASVGR010000035.1:0-4414 GCA_036379395.1 Rhodanobacteraceae bacterium
GTTTTTCATCCATCCCGACAACTCGGCCCTGCGTCTCAACGGCTGCGGCATGGCACTGATCAATCCGCCGTGGCACATGGAAGACAAACTGGCCGGCATCCTGACTGCCATGCGCCAGTGCCTGCGTCCGGAGGCTTTCAGCGACCAGCGCATCGAGCGCTATTGATGCACAAGGCCCGGGCGCATGTAGGGTGGATAAGCGCCAGCGCATCCACCGATAGACTGTTCGCTCGAAAAATGGTGGATGCGCTGCGCTTATCCACCCTACGCACAGGTCTCTCGTTACCGGCGCACCTGAGTCAGCAAGGCTATTGATGCGACAAGGCCCGAACCCAAATGGCGCTTACTTGATGGCATGTAGGGTGGATAAGCGTCAGCGCATCCACCGATAGGCTGTTCGCTCGAAAAGGGGTGGATGCGCTGCGCTTATCCACCCTACGCACAGGTCTCCTGTTACCGGCGCACCTGAGTCAGCAAGTCGTCCAGCCATTGCAGCATGGTGTCGATCTCTTCGACCGGCACGTTCAGCGCCGGCATGAAGCGCAGCAGGTTGGGGCGCGGCGCATTCAGCAACAGGCCTTCCGGCGTGCGTTCGCGCGCGGCTTGCACCAGTGCCGGGCCATCGTCGCGATCAAGCAGCAATGCGCGCAGCAGGCCCACGCCGCGTTCGCCGCGCATGCCCCATTTGTCCGACAGCGCCAGCAAGCCTTGTTTGAGCTGCGTCGAGCGTGCGTGCACGGCGTCCAGAAAGGCCGGTTGCGAGATCACGTCGAATACCGCCACGCCAACGGCCGTGGTCAGCGGGTTGCCGTTGTAGGTGCCGCCTTGGTCGCCATGCTCGAAGCAGCTGACGGCTTCCGTGGCGCACAATGCCGACAGTGGCACGCCGCCGCCGATGCCTTTGCCCAGCGTCATGATGTCCGGCTTGATGCCGGCGTGCTGGTAGGCAAACATTTCGCCGGTGCGCGCCATGCCGGTTTGCACTTCGTCGACGATCAAGAGCAGGTCGTGCTGATGCGCGAGTTCGCGCAGGTTGCGCAAGAATTCGCGTGTGGCAGGGATGACGCCTGCTTCACCCTGAATCGGCTCCAGCATGACCGCGACGGTGGCGTCGTCGATCAGCTTGCGCACCGAGTCGATGTCGTTGAGGTCGGCCTTGGGAAAACCGTCCACTTGCGGCGCAAATTTGCGATCCCAGCCCGGCTTGCCGGAGGCTGACATGGTGGCCAGCGTGCGCCCATGGAAGGCGTGGTCGAACGTGATGATCTTGTACGCGCCGCGCTTGTGCAGCTGGCCCCATTTGCGCGCCAGCTTGATCGCGCCCTCGTTGGCCTCGGCGCCGCTGTTGGCGAAGAACACGCGGTCAAAACACGACGCGCCGACGATGCGCTTGGCCAATTCCAGCGACGGCTGGTTGTAGAACGCCGGCGACGGATTGATCAGCGTGTGCGCCTGGTGCTCGATCGCCGCGACCACGGCCGGATGGTTGTGACCCAGGCAGTTGACAGCCCAGCCCTGGATGAAATCGAGATAACGCTTGCCGTTGCTGTCGGTGAGCCAGGAACCTTCGCCCTGCGTGAACACCAGTTCCGGGCGCGAGGTGATTTCCATCAGGGCGTCGAGCCCGGCGTGATCAATGGTCATGAGGTTGTCGAAGGTGACAAGGCGGCGCGCGGGCGTCGGAAGATTGCCATTTTACGTCGCCATGGCGGGATTCCGGCGGCTGTCGTGCCGTGGATATCCGCAATGTTCATACCGTGATGGTGACTTTTCAGTCCGTGGCGGGTTTGCCCTTGGCCAATGCCTGCCATGCGCGCGCCGCCGGCGACAGCAAGCGTCCGCGGCGCCAAGCCAGGTCCAGTCGCCAGCGCAGGTCGCGGCCCACCAGCGGAATGGCGACGGCGCCGGCCAGCGTGCGCTCGGCGACGACCAGTCGTGGCAACAGGGCAATGCCGCCACCGCCGGAAACCAGCGCGAGGATGAAATCGACCTGGGCGCTGCGCACCGTTTCGCGCGGTGCGATGCCGCGTTGTCGGCAAGCGTCGGCAATCAGGGAATTGAGTGCGAAGCCTTGCTCGAACAGGATCAGCGGTGAGTCGTTGAGCCACTCCAGCCGGAACCGCCGGGCGCGTGCATGCGCATCGGCCAGCGGCAGGATCGCCAGCATCGGTTCGTCGCATACCGGTTGCGAGTCGAGGCCGTCGGCGTGTGGCCGCAACGTCGCCGCCACTTCGATTTCGTCCGCCATGACGGCTTGTTCCAGGCGCCGGCTGCCATGTTCCATCAGCGTGATGGTGATGTGCGGATAGCGCTCGCGATAGCGCGCCAGCGGCGCCGCAAACAGGATGTTGCTGCCCAGCGGTGGCAAGCCCAGACGCAATTCGCCGCGTTGCAGGCCGGCCAGGGCATCCAGTTCGTCGCGGATGGAACGGGTCTGCGCCAGCATGGCCAGCGCATGCCGGTGCACGATTTCGCCGGCCTGGGTGAGGGCGATGCCGTGGCGGTCGCGTTCAAGCAGGCGCGCGCCCAGTTCGTCCTCGAGCTGGGCCACGGCCTTGCTCAGCGTGGGTTGGCTGGCGTGGGCCAAGGACGTGGCGCGGGCAAATCCACCGGCACGCACGACCTGGCTGAAATATCGCAGATTGCGCAGATCCATGATCTATTCGTTGCAAGAATGCATTGCATCAATGCAATTCATTTTACCCATTGGTTGGCAATGCGTACCATGCCGCGGCATGAAATCCCTGCATGCCCGCATTCGCTTGTCCGTTCGCCGCCACCCGCGCATCGCGCTGGTGGTCCAGGTAGCCTTGCTGGTGGGCGTGTGCATGGTCGGCGACGCGGCTTCGCGGATGTGGCATTTGCCGGTACCGGGCAGCGTGCTGGCGCTGGGCGTGGTGTTGCTGGTGCTGGCGGTGAAATGGGTTCCAGCAGCCGGCCTGCGCCGTGGTGCCGACTGGTTGCTGGCCGAAATGCTGCTGTTTTTCATCCCGGCGGTGATGGCGGTATCGCAGCACATGGCATTGTTGCGTGCGGAGGGTCTGCGCATCCTGGCCGTGATCCTGCTGGGCACGCTGCTGGTGATGACGGCGACGGCCTGGCTGGTCGACCGGATGTGGCGCTGGGAGCAAAAGCGTGCGCGCTGAACTGGCTTCGCTGGCGTGGCTGGCTGTCACGCTGGGCGGGTATTACCTGCTCAAGCCGTTGTATCGGCGACGGCCGCGCTGGTACACCTCGCCGCTGTTCACGGTGCCGGTGCTGCTGGTGGCGCTGGGGCTGGCGTTCGGCATGGACTACGCCACCTACATCCGCGACACGCACTGGCTGTTGTTCATGCTGGGACCGGCCACGGTGGCGTTTGCGCTGCCGATCTGGCGTTACCGCCGGTTGATCGCGCGGCATTGGGCGTCGCTGTCGGTCGGCGTGCTTGGCGGCAGCGTCGTGGCCATGGGCAGTGCCTGGGGGCTGGCGACTTTGTTCGATCTGGGCGGCGACGTGCGCCTGAGCCTGGTGCCGCGTTCGATCACCACGCCGCTGGCCATGCTGGTGTCGGCCGACATCGGCGGCGTGCCTGATTTGACGGCGCTGTTCGTTGTCATCACCGGCGTGGCGGGCATTGCGCTGGGCGAGGTGCTGCTGAAGTTCTTGCCGTTGCGTTCGGCCATGGCGCGCGGCGCGTTGTTCGGTGTCGGCGCGCACGGTGCCGGTACGGCCAGGGCCTATGATGTCGGCGCGCAGGAGGGCACGGTCGCTTCGTTGGCGATGGTGCTGTCCGGGCTGCTCAATGTGCTGGCCGCTCCGGGGATTGCCTGGTTGCTGCATTGACGTGCCGGGGGCGTTTCCTCTTTCGGTTTGTTTCGCCGCACCAATGCCAAATGAGACGTGCGTCGCAGTTCCATTGATCGGTCACGTTTGGACGTCAAGACGGCTCAAATGTTGACGCGCGTTTCACGTACTCCATCGTACAGTTTCGACCTTGGTCAGGAGGTTCGGACTGACCTTGTGCGGGCGTCTGGTGGTTTGACGCGCTGCGGGGCGTCGGAGGCGGTTGGTTCGTCGTGCCGACAGGGGGGAATGTGTTGTTCCATGGATCCGGTCCGGCAGGCACTGGCGATTTCGTCGTGCCTGCCGATGTGCCGTGGGACAGCGCGTCGGATCGTACAGAGGCAATGTCAGTGTTCGAGCAGTTGTTCAAAAAGAAGGTTTCGGCATCCATCAAGACGGGGCCATCCGCGCGTGTCGCGGCAGCGCCGGGGACCGAGGTGATTTACCACGCGGATCTGGTGGAACATTTTCTGGGTCACCACGCTACCTTGCGCAAGGTTTTCACGACGATGCGCACGCAGGCGGCCGCCGACCGTTTCAGCGATGCGGCAAAGTCGCTGCAAACGTTCCGGCGCGTGTTCACGGCGCA
>DASVGR010000036.1:0-7802 GCA_036379395.1 Rhodanobacteraceae bacterium
CGCCGGGTCGGTCGAGGCGACCACGTGACCAGCCACGTCGATGCCGCCGACCAGCGGGAAGCGGCGCAGGATCTTGCCCTTGCCGGTGCCGGCCAGCGCGTCCTTGTAGTTGACGGACGAGAAGGCCGTGCGGATGACGACTTCGCCGGGCGCCAGATCGTCCAGCGTCAGCGGCTCGATGCCGGCGTGGTAACCGGCATCGTCATCGTGGATGCGAAAGGCGCGAAAGGTTTCGGTCATGGCAAATACGGCGGATCAGACGATGTAGGAGCGAACCTGTTCGCGACAGAAATCACCGGCGTTGCAGCCGGTCGCGGGCAGGCCCGCTCCTGCGAGGCGTCAATTGGCCTTGTGGATGGAGCGCTTGTCGACCGACAGGGCCGCCTCGTGCACCACTTCGGACAATGCCGGGTGCGCGTGGATGATGCGCGCCAGATCCTCGGCGGCGCCCTTGAACTCCATCGCCACGACACCTTCGTGCAGCATTTCGGACACCACCGGGCCGACCATGTGCACGCCGAGGATGCGGTCGGTTTCGGCGTGGGCGATGATCTTGACCTGGCCGATGGCTTCGTTCATGGCCACGGCGCGGCCGTTGGCGCTGAACGGGAAGGAGCCGGTCTTGTACGGCACGCCCTCGTCCTTCAACTGCTGCTCGGTCTTGCCGACCCAGGCGATCTCGGGTTCGGTATAGACCACGGACGGAATGATGTCGTAGTCCATGTGGCCGGCCTTGCCGGCGATCAACTCGGCGACCATGACGCCTTCCTCGGAGCCCTTGTGCGCCAGCATCGGGCCGCGCACGGCGTCGCCCACGGCCCACACGCCGTCCACGCCGGTCCAGCAATGCTCGTCCACCTCGATGCGGCCGCGCTGGTCGAGCTTGACGCCGGTGCCGTCGGCCAAGAGGTCTTGCGTGTAGGCGCGGCGGCCCACGGCCACCAGCAGCTTGTCGACGGTGAGGTTCTGCTCGCCGTCCTTGGTTTCATAGGTGATCTCGACCTTGTTTTTCTTGACCGCGGCGGCCTTGAGCTTGGCACCCAGCTTGATGTCCAGACCCTGCTTCTTGAACTCGCGCGCGGCGACCTTGGCGATGTCCTTGTCGGCCATGGCCAGGAAGTCGGGCAGGGCCTCGATGATGGTCACTTCCGAGCCCAGGCGGTTCCACACGCTGCCCAGTTCCAGGCCGATGACGCCGGCGCCGATGATGGCCAGCTTGCCCGGCACCTTGTCGAAATCGAGCGCGCCGGCATTGTCGACGATGTGCTTGCCGTCGAACTTGGCAAACGGCAGCTCGACCGGCACCGAACCGGAGGCGAGGATGACGTTGGTGGCTTCCAGCGTTTCGGACTTGCCGTCCTTGCCGGTCACCTCGACCTTGTTGCCCGGCAACAGCTTGCCGTGGCCAAAATACGGCGTGACCTTGTTGGTCTTGAACAGCATGGCGACGCCGCCGGTGAACTGCTTGACGATCTTGTCCTTGCGGCCAACCATCGTGGCGATGTCGATCTTGGCGTCCTTGGTGGTGATGCCGTGGACGTCGAAGTGCTGGGTGAGGTTCCAGAACTGCTTGGACGAATCGAGCAGCGCCTTGGACGGAATGCAACCCACATTCAGGCACGTGCCGCCCAGCGCCTGCTGGCCGTCCTTGCCCTCGAACGCGTCGATGCAGGCGGTCTTCAAGCCCAGCTGGGCCGCGCGGATGGCGGCCACGTAACCGGCAGGGCCGGCACCAATGACGATAACGTCGAATTTGTCGCTCATGATGTGTTCCTCGAATGGATCGCGTCAGCCAATGCGGCGAGCGACCGGATGCGAAGTGGAATGCCCGGCACAAGGGCCAACCGGAAGGCTGGCCCTTGCAGGTGTCGCGCGGCTTACAGACCCAGCAGCATGCGGTGCGGGTTTTCCAGCTGATCCTTGATGTCGACCAGGAATTCCACCGCGTCCTTGCCGTCGATGATGCGGTGGTCGTAGCTGATGGCGATGTACATCATCGGCGCGCTGATGACCTGGCCGTTCTCGACGATGGCACGATCCTTGATGGTGTGCATGCCCAGGATGGCGCTTTGCGGCGGGTTGACGATCGGCGTGGACAGCAGCGAGCCGAACGTGCCGCCGTTGGTGATGGTGAAGGTGCCACCTTGCAGGTCGTCCAGGCTCAGCTTGCCGGCGCGCGCCTTGGTGGCGTAGTCGGCGATGCCGCGCTCGACTTCGGCAAAGCTCATGTCCTGCGCGTCGCGCAGCACCGGCGTGACCAGACCACGGTCGGTCGACACGGCGATCGAGATGTCCTGATAGCCGTGATAGATGATGTCGTTGCCGTCGACCGAGGCGTTGACGGTCGGATGGCGCTTGAGGGCCTCGCAGGCGGCCTTGACGAAGAAGCTCATGAAACCGAGCTTGATGCCGTGTTCGGCCTTGAACGCTTCGCCGAAGTCCTTGCGCATCTGCTTGACCTTGGCGAGGTTGACCTCGTTGAAGGACGTCAGCATGGCGATGGAGTTCTTGGACTGCATCAGGCGCTCGGCGATGCGTGCGCGGATGCGCGTCATCGGCACGCGCTCTTCGGGGCGCTCGCCCGGCGTGGCGACCACGGCCGGGGCATTGCCACCCTTGCCGTAGTTGACCAGATCTTCCTTGGTGACGCGACCGCCACGGCCGGTACCGGCCACCTTGCTGGCGTCGATGCCTTCCTCGGTGGCCACGCGACGGCCGGCGGGCGACAGGTCGTCGGCTCCCTTGGCCGCTTTCGGCGCCTCGGCCTTGGCGGGCGCGGGAGCAGCTTCGGCCTTGGCCGGGGCGGGCGCTTCGGCGGCCGGGGCCGGGGCGGCGGCGCCTTCCTCGATCAGCGCCAGTATTTGCTGGCTGGTCACGGTGTCGCCGGATTCGAACTTGATTTCCTTGAGCACGCCGTCAACCGGGGCGGGCACTTCAAGCACCACCTTGTCGGTTTCGAGATCGACCAGGTTCTCGTCGCGGGTGACGGCATCGCCGACTTTCTTGTGCCAATCGGCGATGGTGGCGTCAGAGACCGACTCGGGGAGAACCGGGACTTTCAGTTCGATGGCCATTGAGATGTCCTGTAAGGCAAGCGTGTGTGTTGAAAGGGACGCAGGATAACGCACTTGACGTGCGTTATTCCGAAGTGTGATGAGTGTCGAGCGGGCCGGTAAGGGCCTGGTCGACCAGTGCCTTCTGCTGCGCGATGTGCATGTTGAGGTGGCCGCAGGCCGGCGAGGCCGAGCGTGCGCGACCGGCGTAGGACAAGGTGTGCTTGTCGCTGATGCAGGCCTTCAGGTGGTGGCGGATCTGGAACCAGGCGCCCTGGTTCATCGGTTCTTCCTGGCACCACACCACTTCGGTCGCGCTCTTGTACTTGTCCAGTTGCGCGACAACCTCGGCGCGCGGGAACGGGTACAGTTGCTCGACGCGGATCACGGCGACGTTGTCGAGCGAGCCGGCTTCGGCGGCTTCGAACAGGTCGTAGTAGACCTTGCCCGAGCACAGCACGACGCGCGTGACCTTCTTGTCCGACGTGAGGCGCTGGTCGGGGATGACGTTGTGGAAATGGCCGGTGGCCAGATCTTCCATGCTGGAGACGGCCAGCTTGTGGCGCAGCAGCGATTTCGGCGTCATCACGATCAGCGGCTTGCGCACCTTGCGCAGCATCTGGCGGCGGATCATGTGGAACGCCTGCGACGGCGTGGTCGGCACGCACACCTGCATGTTGTTCAAGGCACACAATTGCAGGTAGCGCTCCAGACGCGCGGAGGAGTGCTCCGGGCCTTGGCCTTCGTAGCCGTGCGGCAGGTACAGCACCAGACCGCACAAGCGGTTCCACTTGGACTCGGCGGCGCTGATGAACTGGTCGATGACGACCTGCGCGCCGTTGGCAAAATCGCCGAACTGGGCTTCCCAGATCGTCAACGTCTCCGGATCGGCCGTCGAATAGCCGTATTCGAAGGCCATGACGGCTTCTTCGCTGAGCAGCGAATCGATCACTTCGACATGGCGTTCGGCGTCGATCGCGGCCAGCGGAATGGACGTGTCGCCGGTTTGCTGGTCGTGCAGCACGGCGTGGCGATGGAAGAACGTGCCGCGGCCGGTGTCCTGGCCGACCAGGCGCAGGTCGTAGCCTTCGCCGATGAGGCCGGCGTAGGCGAGGTTTTCGGCAAAGCCCCAGTCCAGCGGCTTCTCGCCGGCGGCCATCTTGAGGCGGTCGTCGTAGATGCGCTGCACGCGCGGATGCAGCTTGAAGTGATCCGGCGTTTTGAGGATCACGCCGCACAGTTTCTGCATGGTTTCCGGCGCAAGACCGGTATCGACGGCCTCGTCCAGCGAACCGCCCAGGTGCTTGGCCCACTGGAACGTGGTGCCACCTTTCTCGGTGGACAGGTCGGTGACCGGCTCGCCCTTGTCGAGCTTTTCGCGATAGCCGTCGACCAGCTCCCGGGCATAGGTCTTGTCGATCACGCCTTGCTTGATCAGGCGCTCGGCGTAGATGTCGCATGGCACCGGGTGCTTGCGGATGACGGCGTACATCATCGGCTGCGTCGCGGACGGCTCGTCGGCCTCGTTGTGGCCGTTGCGGCGGTAGCACACCAGGTCGATGACGACATCCTTGTTGAACTGGCGGCGGAACTCCAGAGCCAGCTTGGTGACCTGCACGACGGCTTCGGGATCGTCGCCGTTGACGTGGAAGATCGGCGCGTTGACGATCTTGGCGACGTCCGTGCAGTACAGCGTGGAACGTGCGTCGTGCGTGTTGGAAATGGTGAAGCCGATCTGGTTGTTGATGACGATGTGCACGGTGCCGCCGACGCCGAAACCGCGCGTCTGCGACATCTGCAGCGTTTCCATGACCACGCCCTGGCCGGCGAAGGCGGCGTCGCCGTGGATCATGATCGGCAGCACTTCGCCCTTGGTTTCGTCGTGGCGGCGGGTCTGGCGCGCGCGCACGGAGCCGGCCACCACCGGGTCGGCGATTTCCAGGTGCGACGGGTTGAACGCCATCGCCAGGTGCACGTTGTGGCCATTGGGCGCGGTCACGTCGGCGGAGAAGCCCATGTGGTACTTCACGTCGCCGCTGTAGTCCGGATCTTCCGGATGGTGGTACTTGCCTTCGAACTCGTCGAACAGTTCCAGCGGCGGCTTGCCGAGCGTGTTGACCAGCATGTTCAGACGGCCGCGGTGGGCCATGCCGATGACGATCTCGCCGATGTTGGCATCGGCACCGACGCGGATCAGCGTGTCGATCATCGGGATCAGCGCGTCGCCGCCTTCCAGCGAGAAGCGCTTCTGGCCGACGTATTTGGTGTGCAGGTAGCGCTCCAGGCCGTTGGCGGCGGTCAGGCGCTCGAGCACGCGCAATTTTTCGTCGCGGTCCAGGTGCGCGTTGCCGGCGGCCAGCTCCAGGCGCGAGTACACCCAGCGGCGCTGCTCGTGGTCGGAGATGTGCATGAACTCGGCGCCGACAGTGGCCGTGTAGGTCGCCTTGAGGTTGGTCCACAGGTCGGCCAGTTTCATGCGCGCGTGTCCACCGCCACAATACGTGCCGGTGTCGAATTCGGTGCCGAGATCCGATTCGTCCAGGTTGTGGAAGGCCAGGCCCAGGTCCGGAGCCGGATGCTTGTTGGCCAGGTTCAGCGGATCAAGGTTGGCGCCCAGGTGGCCGCGCGAACGGTAAGCCGTCAGCAGGCGCAGCACGCCGGCCTGTTTGCGCGCGTGCTTGTCGTCCATCGGGCTGCCGGCCACGACGGCGCCACGGCGGTCGCGCAGTTTCTGCGCCGCTTCGATGCGCGCCACCACCAGCGAATGGGGGATGTCGTTGTCGCCGTTGCTGGGCAGTTGACTGAAATAGCGCTGCCAGTCGTCGGAAACGGAAGTGGCATCTTCCAGCCAGGCTTCGTAGAGCTGCTCGACGTAATCGGCGTTGCTGCCAAGCTGAGAGGATTCGGAAAACTCGCGTATCAGGTTTGCGTTCACTTCACCACCGCGCACACGAAAGGGCGCGCTCGCCGCGCGCCAGGGTCAACACCAGGCAGCGACCCTGCGAAAACGCAACGCCAACCACCGAAATCATGAGGATTATAGCCACTCGCGGGGGCTTTCGGACAATCTTTTAACGAAAGCCGGAAGCCCGTGTTCAGTCACCGGTTGTTTCATTGGCGAACGTTTTGACGCACCCGCGCGCGGCTTATGCGTTTGCCGACGCCGGCAGGTCCAGGGCCATGCTTCTGTGGCGAATGCCGGCCTCCATGAATTCGTCGTCGAAAGCGACGAAACCGAAGCGCGAATAAAAGCCGATGGCGTCGACCTGGGCATGCAACGTCACTTGCGGCCAGCCGTGTTGGCCGGCCCGTTCGATGAGCCGGCGCAGCATGGCGGCGCCGACACCGTGCCCGCGCCAGGCCGGCAGCACGGCCATGCGGCCGATGCTGTGCGCGGGGGTCAGGCGGCCGGTGCCGACGGGGTGGTTTTGCGCATCAAGCGCCAGCACGTGGTCGCAGCGCTCGTCCAGCCCGTCCCATTCCAGCTCCACCGGCACGCGCTGCTCGCGGATGAATACGGTTTCGCGCACCAGACGCAGGGCGTCCATGTCGCGTGGCCAGCGTGCCTGGATGATGTGGAAAGGATGTTCGGTCATGACGATGGCCCGTGCGTCACGCGGCGAAGGTCAGCTGGCCGTTGTTGACCAGGCTGACGAGGACGGCCGCGGCTGCCGGCGTCGGTGCCGTGCCGAACGTCGGTGCGGCGTGGGTGCACAGGTTTTCGGCCAGATCGCGCGGGCAGGGCAGGGCCTCGCCGGCGGCGAACAGTTGCACGGTGTCGGCCTGTCCGCACCACGCGAAGCGTGCCCAGGGATGGCGCCACAGCTGGTCGCCGCGGGCCAGACGCTGCGTCAGTTCTGCGGCGTCCAGCGGGCTTTCGGCCGGCGCGGCGAATTGCGCGCAGCGGTAGCGGGTGATGAAGCGGCCGAACCAGTCGACCAGGCCGCCATGGCCCAGGTTGTCGGCCAGCGGGCCCAGCGTTTTCGCCACGCGGGCCAGATCGACCGGCGTGATTTCGCCGGCGTGCGTGGCGGCGACGAGGTCCGGATCGCTGTAGCGCGCGGTTTCCGGCAGGCGTTCGGCCAGATACTCGGCCGCGTCCAGCAGCAGCTCGTTGACGGCCGGCGCGCGCATGCCGACCGAAAACGTCATGCACGGCCCGACCGCGGTGCCGTCGTGCGGCACGCCGGGCGGCAGATACAGCATGTCGCCGGGCTCGAGCAGCCAATCGTGGCTGGGTGAAAATTCGCGCAGCTGCTTGATTTCCACGTCGTCGCGGAAGCCTGTCGGCGGGTTCGGCCGGGCATCGATGCGCCAGCGTCGCTGGCCGTGGCCTTGCAGCAAAAACACATCGTACTGGTCGACGTGCGCGCCGACGCCGCCGGCATCCTCGGCGTAGCTGATCATCACGTCGTCGACGCGCCAGCTGGGCAGAAAGCGGAAGTCTTCCAGCAGCCGGGCGACGTCGGCGTCCCACTTGTCCACGTCCTGCACCAGCACGGTCCAGTCGCGGTCGGGCAGGCGCGCGAACAGGTCTTCGTCGAGCGGGCCGTGGTGCACGGTCCATTGATCGCGTGCGCGATCGTGCTCGATCAGGCGCGACAACGCGCCATCCTCGCAGGCCAGTCCGCCGAGGTCGTCCGGTTGCAACGGCAGCTCGAAACCGGGGAAGGCGGCGCGGATCAGCAGTGGGCGTTTTTGCCAGTAGTCGCGCAGAAAAACGTCCACCGGCATGCCCAGGCGCTGGCC
>DASVGR010000037.1:0-6618 GCA_036379395.1 Rhodanobacteraceae bacterium
CAATGACGTTGCCGAACGCAAACCGCGGTTGCTGGATTTGGTGCGAAGCCGGGTGCGGCGCCTGGGTTTGTCCAAACGCACTGAAGAAGCTTATGTGGGATGGATTCGGCGTTTCATTTTGGCCAATGGCAAGCGCCATCCGCGCGACATGGGAATTGTCGAGGTCGAGGCTTTTCTTACCAGCCTGGCAGTGCAGCGGCATGTGGCGCCGTCCACGCAAAACCAGGCGCTTTCCGCGCTTTTGTTTTTGTACAAGCAAGTGCTTGGCGTGGATTTGCCATGGATGGCGGATGTGCAGCGGGCCAAGAAGCCGCGTCGCTTGCCGGTGGTGCTCACGCGCGATGAAGTGCATCGTCTGTTGGGCGAGATGTCGGGCTTGCAGTGGCTGATGGCCAGTTTGTTGTATGGCTCCGGCATCCGGCTGATGGAGTGTTTGCGCTTGCGCGTGAAAGACCTGGATTTTGATCGGCGCGAGTTGCTGGTGCGCCACGGCAAGGGCGGCAAGGACCGGCGCACCATGTTGCCGGCAAGCCTGTTGGAGCCGCTGCGTGCGCAATTGCAGGAAGCCCGTCGCCTGCATCGGGCTGATCTTGAGGCGGGTTTTGGCCAGGTCTGGTTGCCCGATGCGTTGGCGCGCAAATATCTGGCCGCTCCGGGCGAGTGGGGTTGGCAATACGTGTTTCCGGCCTCGCGGCGTGGTGTGGACCTGCGCGATGGCCAGGTGCGCCGGCATCATCGCGATGAATCGGCGCTGCAGCGTGCGGTCAAGCTGGCGCGGCGCCAGGCCGGCATCATCAAGCCGGCCACGTGTCATACGTTGCGGCACAGTTTTGCCACGCATTTGATCGAAGACGGCTATGACATCCGCACCGTGCAGGAACTGCTTGGCCACAAGGATGTGGCCACCACGCAGATCTATACGCACGTGCTCAACCGTGGCGGGCTGGGCGTGCTGAGCCCGCTGGACCGGGCGTGACCACGCGGCAATTTCGCAAACCGCCGCGCTCGGCGATACTGGACCGATGATGGATACCGATCTGGACGATGTGGCCGAGCTGCTCGGCGCCGATGGCCCGTTTGCGCGTGAGGTGCCGGGTTTTGCGCCGCGCCAGGCGCAGCAGGTCATGGCGCGCGAAGTGGCGCGTGCCATCGATGAGGGCGCCACGCTGGTGGCCGAGGCTGGCACGGGCACGGGCAAGACATTTGCGTATCTGGTGCCGGCGCTGTTGTCGGGCAAGCGGGTGCTGATTTCCACCGGCACCAAGACGCTGCAGGACCAGCTGTTCTTTCGTGACTTGCCACGTGTGCGCGCAGTGCTGGGCAGCCGTCTCAAGATCAGCTTGCTCAAGGGGCGCGCCAATTACCTGTGTCTGCATCGGCTGGATCAGGCGGTTCACGAGGACAGCTTCGCCAACCGCAAGCAGGTGCAGCAACTGGCGGCCATCCGCGAGTGGTCCGCGCGCACCGTGCGCGGCGATCGCATGGAGCTGGGGGACGTGCCGGAAGATTCGCCGGTGTGGCCGCGTGTCACGTCCACGCCGGAAAATTGTCTTGGCGCCAGCTGCCCGTTCTACAACGAGTGCCATGTGGTCAAGGCGCGCCGCGAGGCGGCCGAGGCCGATGTGGTGGTGGTCAACCATCACTTGCTGTTTGCCGATCTGGCGCTTAAGCAGGAGGGTTTTGGCGAGCTGTTGCCAATGGCCGAGGCGATCATTCTGGACGAGGCACATCAAGTGCCGGCGCTGGCCGGGCAGTTCTTTTCGCGCCATGTCAGCGCGCGGCAGCTGACTGAACTGGCGCGCGATGCGCTGGGCGAATGCGCCGGGGTGAGTGGCGCTTTGGACGTGCTGCGCGGCCCGGCCGATGTGCTGGATGCGGCAGTCAAGCATTTGCGCCTGGCGCTTGATCCGCTGCCCGCGCGCGGCGCATTTGTGCAATTGACCGGCCGCGCGGAAGTGCGCGACGAGCTGGAGCATCTGGATGACGCGCTCAACGATCTGGCCGATGCGCTGGCCGCGCAGGCCGAGCGCTCGCGTGGTCTGACGTCGTTGCACGAGCGTGCGCAGGCGTTGATGCTGCGCCTGGCCGGCATCGATGGCCACGGCGAAGATGGCGTGGTGCGCTGGTACGAAGTGAGCGCGCGCGGCTTTGCGCTGCACGCCACGCCGCTGGATCTGGCCTCGCCTTTGCAGCAATTGCGCGAAAGCCTGCCGGCGGCGTGGATTTACACCTCGGCCACGTTGTCGGTGGCGGGTTCCTTCGACCATTTTTCGCGCCAGATGGGGTTGGACGAGCCGCGCACGCTGATGCTGGACAGCCCGTTCGATTACGCCCATCAGGCCCTTTGCTACCTGCCGGCCGGATTGCCGGCGCCGGCCGCGCGCGATTACACCGAGCGCGTGATGGACGCCGTCTGGCCGGTACTGGAAGCCTCGCACGGCCGCGCGTTTTTGCTGTTTACCTCGCATCGCGCGTTGCGCCAGGCGGCTGATTGGCTCAAGGCACATCAGGCGCCGTGGCCGTTGTTCGTGCAGGGCACGGCGCCGCGCCATCAGCTGCTGGACGCGTTCCGGCAATCAGGGCAGGGGGTTTTGCTGGGCGCGGCCAGTTTTTGGGAAGGCGTGGATGTGGCCGGCGAGGCGCTGAGCGTGGTCGCCATCGACAAGTTGCCGTTTGCCGCGCCGGACGATCCGGTCCTGCAGGCGCGCCTGGAAGCCATGCAGCAAGCCGGCGAAAACCCGTTCATGGGCTGGCAGGTGCCCAGTGCCGTGATCGCGCTCAAGCAGGGTGTCGGACGCCTGATCCGCGACCTCAACGACCGTGGTGTGCTGGTGCTGTGTGATCCGCGCCTGACCGGCAAGGGCTACGGCCGCCTGTTTCTGAAAAGCCTGCCGCCGATGCAGCGCACGCATGACATGGCCGACGTGCAGGCATTTTTTGCCGGCGACGACGCGCCGGGCTGATCGCGCCGCGCACTTCTGCGTGGCATGCGCGGCGGTGGGATAATGCGCGGATGAATATTCTTGCGCTGGACACCTCGACCGAATCCTGTTCCGTGGCCCTGCTGACGGCCGACGGCCTGCTGGACCGCAGCAAGCTGATGCCGCGGGAACATGCCGAGCACGTGTTGCCGATGATGCAATCGCTGCTGGACGAGGCCGGCCTCGTGCGCCAGCAGCTGGACGGCATCGCCGTCGGCCGCGGTCCCGGTGCGTTCACTGGTGTGCGATTGGCCATTTCGGTTGCACAGGGCTTGGCCTTTGCGCTGGATCTGCCGGTGGTGACGGTATCGTCACTGGCCGCGTTGGCCATGGAAGCGCCGGCCGACGACAAGCCGGTACTGGCCGTGATCGACGCGCGCATGGGCGAGATTTACGCCGCCGCGTTCAGGCGCACGGACGCTGGATTGCTTGATGCCATCGACACCGAAAGCGTGGGCAAGCCCGAGGCCTTGGTCGTGCCCCACGAGCCGTTGTGGAACATCGTCGGCACGGGCTGGGGCGCGTATCCCGACATCATCGCCGGCAAGCTGGCCGCCGCGCCGCATTGGGTCGAAGCCGGGCATTATCCGCAGGCGCGTCACGTGGCGCGTCTGGCCGCTCCGGAATTTGCCGCCGGTCGCGGCGTGGCACCGGAAAAAGCCTTGCCCGTGTATTTGCGCAACAAGGTTGCACTGACCCTGCGCGAGCGCGGCAAGCCGGTGCCGGCAGGTCTGATTGATTGACCGCACTTTCGCAGGAGCCCGCCTGCGGGCGAAGGGATTTTGCTCCGAGCCGCCATCCAGCCATCGCGCGCAGGCGCGCTCCTACGGATGATTTGGAATCTGGCGCAAGCTTTGTAGGAGCCCGTCTGCGGGCGATGGGGTCTTGCCTTGCGCCGGCATCCCGCCATCGCGCGCCGCGCTCTCCTACAACAAACAAACCGGTCTACAGCTGCCCCATCACCATTTGCACGGCCAGGCTGCTCAGCGCCACGGCGATCCACACGCCCAGGCCCAGCGCGATTGGCCGAAAGCCGGTCGCGGCCATGCGCTTGAGGTTGGACGACAAGCCGATGGCGGCCAGTGCCACGATGATCAGGAACTCGGCCAGAAAATGGATGCCGGTGTGCCAGTCGGCCGGAATCCAGCCGGCCGTGCGCACGGCCGAAGCCACCACGAACCACGCGATGAACCACGGAAACACGCGCGACAGCTTGAAGTCGCCGCCGCCCTGGCGCTTGTTGCGCCAGGCTTCGATCAGCGCCAGCCCCAGGCACACCGGAATGATCAACGTGGCGCGCGTGAGCTTGACGATGGTGGCGAAATCGCCGGCTGCGCTCGAATAGCTGTAGCCGGCGGCGACCACCGACGAAGTGTCATTGATGGCCGTGCCGGCCCACAGACCAAAGCCCTGATCGCTCATGCCCATCAAGTGGCCCAGCAGCGGAAACACCAGCACGGCGATCAGGTTGAACAGGAAAATCGTCGAGATGGCGAACGCGGTTTCGTGTTCTTCGGCCCGGACGATGGGCGTGACGGCCGCGATCGCCGAGCCGCCGCAAATGGCCGTGCCGACACCGATCAGCAATTTCAGTTTGGACGGGATGCCGAGCACGCGGCCCAACAGCCATGCGGTGACGAAGGCGGCCGTCACTGTCACGCCCGTCACCGCCAGCGAGTTCAGGCCCGTGCGCGCCACCTGCGTCAGGCTCAAGCCCAGGCCCAGTGCCACGATCGACCATTGCAGCACTTGCTTGCCGGCAAAGCGGATGCCGGGCTGGCAAAGGGCCGGCACACGCAGCGCATTGGCCATGATGACGCCCAGCACGATGCCGAACACCGGCCCGCCGACCAGCGGCAGCCAGCGTCCCAGTTGCCAGGCGACGAGCGCGATGCCGCCGGCCAGCAGCAAGCCAGGCCACACGCTGGCGCGGCTGGGCGCCTGTCCGGTGGCGGTGTTCGCAAGCGTGAGGGCGTCGTTGGGCATGAAACGCATCCGGTGAAAGGAGGCGCCAGACTAGGGCGACACATGGTTTGCGGCTATTTATAATTATTTATCCGTCATATAAATAACTTTGATGATCGGCATCAGCCCCCGCCAATTGGAAGTGTTTGTCGCCATTGCCACCAGTGGCAGCGTGCGCGCGGCGGCCGAACATCTGCACTTGACGCAGCCGGCGGCGAGCATGGCGCTGGCGGAGCTGGAGCGGCATCTGGACGCGCGCTTGTTCGAGCGCGATCGCGGCCGCTTGCATCTCAATGATCGCGGCCGCGGCTTGTTGCCGCTGGCGCAGGAAGTGCTGGATCGCCTGCGCGAGGTCGAACGGCAAGGCGGCAAGGCGCCGCACGAGCTGGTCGGCGATTTGCGTTTGGGCGCCAGCAACACGGTCGGCAATTATCTGGTGGGTGATCTGCTCGGCGCGTTTGCGCAGGCGCATCCGCATGTGTCCGTACATCTGACCGTGGGCAACACGCGCGCCATCGTGGCCGCCGTGCATGCGCATGCGCTGGACGTGGGCTGCGTGGAGGGGCCGGTGACGCAGCCCGATCTGGATGTGTTGCCGTGGCGCGACGATGCGTTGGTGGTGTGCGCGCCGACGACGCACGCCTTGACCCGGCACGTGCGCCTGAAGCCGGCGCACTTTGCCCAGGTACGCTGGATTTTTCGCGAGCCGGGCTCGGCCACGCGGGCGTCGACCGAACGCATTCTGGCCAGCCTGCCACCCGGTGAAATCGTCATGGAACTGGGCCAGATCGAGGCCATCAAGCAGGCCGTCATTGCGGGACTTGGCGTGGCCATGTTGCCGGCGGTGGCCGTGCGCGACGCGGTGGCGGCCGGTCGGCTGAAGGTGCTGGACACGCCGTTTCTGGATCTGGACCGGCGCTTGTCGCTGGTGCTCAGCCGCGACAAATACCGCAGCGCGTTGCTGGCGGCGTTTTTGGCCAGCGTGCAAGATTGACGGCACCGTCGCGCTTTCGTAGGAGCCGGCCTGCCGGCGAAAAATTCTGGCCTTGAATCGTCATCTGGCCATCGCGCGCAGGCGCGCTCCTACAGGTGAAACGGATGTCTCAACAGTTCTTGTAGGAGCCCGCCTGCGGGCGAAAAGATCTTGCCTTGAACCAGCATCTGGCCATCGCGCGCAGGCGCGCTCCTACGGATTGATCGTGCCGGCCTGCTTTTGACTGTGCACGATGCGGTCGGGTCATGCCTGCGGTTTTGCGCGCCAGGCCTTGACGGCGTCGGCCAGCCCCAGGCAATCGGCGAAGCGGTTGTACATGGGCGCGGGGGCGACGCGGATGACGTCGGGTTCGCGCCAGTCGCCGATGATGCCGTGCTCGGTGAGGTGGTCGAACAATGCCTTGCCGCGTTCGCGGCCGGCTTTGACGCGGATGGACAGTTGCGCGCCGCGCCGCGCTGGTTCGCGCGGCGTGACCACTTCGAGCGTGTCGGCCAGTTCGGTGTCGACCAGCCATTCCAGATAACCGGTCAGGCGTTCGGACTTGGCGCGCAGGCGCGCCATGCCGGCGCGGTGGAATTGTTCCAGCGACACGCGCAACGGCGCCAGCGCGAAAATCGGCGGGTTGGACAACTGCCAGCCGTCGGCGCCGGGCGTGGGCACGAATTCCGGCTGCATCAA
>DASVGR010000038.1:0-11889 GCA_036379395.1 Rhodanobacteraceae bacterium
GACGATGCCGCTGGGCTGGACGCAAGGCAAGGAATACGCCGAGCCGGAATGGTGGATCGACATCATGATCGCCATCGTGTGGATCTCGCTGGCAACCGTGTTCTTCGGCACGCTGGCGCGCCGGCGCATCAAGAACATCTATGTGGCCAACTGGTACTACGGCGCGTTCATCATCGCGGTCGCGTTGCTGCACATCGTCAACAATCTCGCGATACCGGTGTCCTGGTCGCTGTCCTACCCGATCTACGCCGGTGTGGTCGACGCCATGGTGCAGTGGTGGTACGGGCACAACGCGGTCGCGTTTTTCCTCACCGCCGGTTTCCTCGGCATGATGTATTACTACGTGCCGCGCCAGGCGCAGCAACCGCTGTGGAGCTACCGCTTCTCGATCATCAACTTCTGGGCGCTGATTTCGGTGTACATGTGGGCCGGCGCGCATCACCTGATGTACACGGCGCTGCCGGACTGGACGCAGTCGGTCGGCATGGCGTTCTCGTTCGTGCTGCTGATGCCCAGCTGGGGCTCGGCCGCCAATGGCCTGATGACGTTCAACGGCGTGTGGCACAAGCTCAAGGAAGACCCGGCCGTGAAGTTCATGGTGATGGCGCTGGTGTTCTACGGCGCGGCCACGTTCGAGGGTTCGATGCTGGCGGTCAAGACCGTCAACTCGCTGTCGCACTACACCGACTGGACCATCGCCCACGTGCATTCGGGCTCGCTGGGCTGGGTGGCGATGATCACCATCGGCTCACTGTACGCCATGGCCCCGCGCCTGCTGGGCCGCGAAGCCATGCATTCGCACAAGGCCATGAACGTGCATTTCTACCTGCACACGCTGGGCACGATCATGTACGTGTTCTCGATGTGGGCGGCCGGCGTGACCGAGGGCATGATGTGGCGCGCGACCTTGCCGGACGGCTCGCTGGAGTATTCCTTCCTCGCCAGCCTGATGGCCATCAAGCCGTTCTACCTGACCCGCTGGATGGGCGGCGTGCTGATTCTCACCGGCATGTGGATCATGGCCTGGAACATGTGGCACACCGCGCGCAACGCGCGCAAGAACGGCGTCGAGGCCGTGCCGGTGCCGATCGGCAACGCCCACGCGCCGGCCACACACCCGGCCCCCAAGCCCGTCACCGAAGCCGAACCGGCGATCGCCTGAGGAGTCCCGCACCATGGCTTATCGCCACTTTGAATTCATCGAACGCCACGCCGGCCTGCTCGGCATCCTGACCGCCATCATGGTGTCGCTGGGCGGCCTGGCCGAAATCACGCCACTGTTCATGGAAGCCCACGAGGTCAAGCCGCCGCCGGGCGTCGAGCCCTACAGCGCACTGCGTCTGGCCGGCTTCAACACTTACGTCAAGAACGGCTGCTACCTGTGCCACTCGCAGATGATCCGCTCGCTGCGGTTCGAAACCGAACGCTACGGGCCGTTTTCCACCGCCGCCGAATCAGCCTACGACCGTCCGTTCCAGTGGGGTTCCAAGCGCACCGGGCCGGATCTGGCGCGCGTGGGCGGCAAGTATTCCGATGCCTGGCAGCGCCAGCATCTGATGAATCCGCGCTCGGTGGTGCCGGGCTCGAACATGCCGCAGTTCAACTGGCTGGCCGACAAGAAGGTCGACATCAAGCAGATCCAGAAGTCCATGCGCGTGCTCAAGATGCTGGGCGAGCCGTACACCGACAAGCAGATCGCCGACGCGCCCAAGCAGCTGGAAGGCAAGACCAAGATGGACGCGCTGATCGCCTATCTGCAGGGCCTGGGCGTGGACAACGAGCCGCGTCCGGTCAAGACCGCCGCCACCTCCGCCACCGCGCAGGCCGCGCCATGAATCCGGTCTGGGGTCACGTCATCGGCGTCATCACCGTGATCATGATGGTGACGTTTCTCGCCATCTGGTACTGGGCTTGGCGCAAGTACCACAAGCCCACTTTCGACCGCATGGCCGCCATTCCCATGGAGGACGACATCGCCCCCACCGCACCACACGGCCGGAAGGAGAAACGCTCATGATGACAACGCTTTTGAGCACGCCATGGTCCGTGTGGGTCATGGTGCTGGTGGTGCTGAACATGGGCGTCACGCTGTTCCTGTTTTTGTGGGGGCCGATCGCCCGGATTCCCGCGGCCGAAGACGGCACCACCGGCCACGTCTGGGCTGGCGGCGCCGTGCGCGAAGGCCTGCATCGCCCGCCGATGTGGTGGTTGCTGTTTTCCGCCTCGATGTTCGTGTGCGGCATCACCTACCTCATCATCTATCCGGGTTTTGGCGCCAACAAAGGCGCGTTCCACTGGACCAGCCACGGCCAATGGGCCGCCGCGACAGCCGCCAACAAGGCCAGGCTCGATCCGCTGGAAGCGCGTTTCGACCTGTACACCGTGGCCCAGCTGTCCCACGACAAGGACGCGTTGCAGATGGGCAAGCGCCTGTTCGGCGACAACTGCGAGGCCTGCCACGGCGTCACCGCCAGAGGCAACATCCTCGTCGGCGCGCCGGACCTGGACGACAGCACCTGGCTGTACGGCGGCACCGGCAAGGACATCACCACGTCCATCGCCGATGGCCGCAATGGCGTCATGCCGGCGTGGAAAAGCCTGGGCGAGGACAAGGTCAACGACTTGACGCAGTACGTGCTGAGCCTGTCCGGCCGCCCGCACAACGCCAAGATGGCCGCCGCGGCCGAGCCGACGTTCAAGGCCATCTGCGCGGCCTGTCACGGCAAGGACGGCAAGGGCAACCAGGGCATCGGCGCGCCCAATCTCACCGACAACATCTGGAAGTGGGGCTCGACCGAGGCCGACATCCACCACACCATCCACGATGGTCGCCAAGGCCACATGCCGACGTGGGACAAGCGCCTGACCAAGAGCCAGATCCACGTCATCGCCGCCTACGTCTACCACCTGTCCCACCGGGACGAAGGCCGTGGCCAGTAAGGTCGCCACGCGCGGCGAAGCCTGGTATCACCAGCCCATTGCGTGGCTGGGGATACTGGTCTTCCTGTCGCTGCTGGCCGGCTGCGTGGTGACGGTCATCATCGCCACGCGCTACACCGACCATCCGCAACACGGCAACGCACGCACCCTGCTGGGCGTGCCGCTGCCGGCCACTTCCGGCAGCGCGGCGCGGCCATGAGCACCGACAACACCCTCTGGGCCCGCCCGGCACTGGCCGCGCAGGTTCTTGCTCCGCGCCGCGACGGCCGCAGCGACGTGTTGCTGCGGGTGCCCGCACTGGCCGACGCGCGCCGCACCGTGATGCTGCAATCCACCCTGGAAGCCCTGCCCGGCGTGACGCGCGTGCGCGTGGAAGTGACGGCACGGCGCCTGCACATCACGTTCGACGCTGCGCGCATCGGCCTGCCGGATTTGCTCGATGCCTGCCACGCCAGCGCCTGTCCGGCCCAGCCGCTGCGCCGCGAATTGCTGGATGACCCCCTGCACCATCAGGCCAACGACGCACTCAAGCGCCTGGCCGTCGCCGGCCTGTTCACCATGCAGGCGATGATGTTCGCGCTGGTGTTGTACCTGGGCGTCATCGACCGGGTCGACGCCAGCACGCGGCAACTGTTCCGCTGGCTGGAAATGCTGGCCGCCACGCCCGTGATCGGCTACGCCGCCATCCCGTTCTTTCGCCACGCCCTGCGCGACCTGCGCGCGCGCCGTGCCGGCATCGACGTGCCGATCGCCATCGCCGTCCTCCTGATTTACCTCGCCAGCGCCTGGAACACGCTGGCCGGCCACGGCGCCATCTGGTTCGACTCGGCCACCATGCTGATTTTCGTGCTGCTGACCGGGCGCTACCTCGAACTGCGCGCGCGTCGCCGCCATCACGATCTCGATGCCGCCAGCACCGACAACCTGCCGTTGCTGGCCACGCGCCGCGACGCCGCCGGCACCTGGGAAACCGTCGCCGCGCTGGAGCTGGAACCAGGCGATCGCCTGCGCGTCAGCGAAGGTTCGGTCGTGCCGGCCGACGGTATTCTGGCCTGCGCCCAGGCACGCCTGGACACCTCGCACCACGACGGCGAATCGCGCGTGCGCCACGTCGACCAGGGCCAGCCCGTGGAATCGGGCAGCCTGGTGCTGGACGCGCCCATCGAACTGACCGTCACCCGCGCCGGCAGCGCGACCAGCGCCACCCGCCGCCGGCAGTTGGCCGAAGAAGCCGCACGGCAACGCGCGCGCACCGACGGCGCGGCCGATGCCGGCGTCGGCCGTTTCATCGCCGGCGTCCTGGGACTGGCCGCTGCCACGGCCGCGTTCTGGCTGTGGCACGATCCGGCACGCGCGTTCGACACCGTCATCGCCGTCCTCGTCGTCGCCTGCCCCTGCGCCTTTGCCCTGGCCACGCCGGCCACGCTGACGCGCGCCATGAGCGTGCTGGCGCGACGCGGCGTCATGCTCACCCGGCCGCAGGCGCTGGCCGCGCTGGCCGACGTGGATCACGCCCTCGTCGACAAGACCGGCACGCTGACGCGCCCGCAACTGGATGCCGCAGCCACCCTCACGCACAACAACATCGAGCCGCGCCAGGCGCTGGCCTGGGCCGCCGCCCTGGCACACGGCAGCAGCCATCCCGTGGCGCAAGCCGTGCTGCGCGCCAACGCGGCCACGCCGGCCACGGCCAGCGACATCCAGGTCAGTGCCGGTGGCGGCATCAGCGGACGGCTGGACGGCCGCGCGTTGCGCCTGGGCCGTGCCGGTTTTGCCTGCCCCGGCCACGCCGACGACGATGCCCTGTGGCTGGCCGACGCCCACGGTCCACTGGCGCGGTTCGCGCTTGTCGAAAGCCTGCGCCCCGGCGCGCGGTCGGCAATGCAAGCCTTGCAACAGGCCGGCATCCATGTGGCCATCGCCAGTGGCGACAGCGCGCCGCGCGTGGCCGCCATCGCCGCCCAACTGGACATCGCCGACCACCACGCCCGCCAGTCGCCGGACGCCAAGTTCGAGCGCGTACGCGCGGCGCAGGCGGCCGGTCATCGCGTGCTGGTCGTCGGCGACGGCAGCAACGACGCCGCCGCCCTGGCCGCGGCCGACGTGTCGGCCAGCCTGGCCGGCGCCACCGATCTTGCCCGCCACCACGCCGACCTGCTGCTGGGCGACGACCTGTCCCAGCTGACACTGGCCCGCGCGCTGGCCCGGCGCGCCGTGCGCACCATGCGCCACAACCGCCGCTGGGGCCTGACCTGGAACGCCATCGCCATTCCGCTGGCCGCTTGCGGGCTGGTTCCGCCATGGCTGGCCGCGCTGGGCATGTCGGCCAGCTCGCTCATCGTCGTCCTCAACGCGCTGCGCCTGGAGGCACCAGACGCGCCACCGGCCGCCGGGCCGCATCACGACCAGCCCGCGCGCTGGCAGGAGCGCACCGCATGAACGCCATCATCATCCTCATTCCGGTCACGCTGGCACTGATCGGTTTTGCCACGGCGCTGTTTTTCTGGGCCGTGCGCCACGACCAGTTCCAGGACCTCGATACCCCGGCCATTCTTCCGCTCATGGACGATGTGCCGGCCAGCGAAGAAAACTCCCCTCAAACCACGGAGAAACACGCATGAAACGTCAACTGATTGCCCTCGCCCTGCTCGGCCTTGCCTCCACCCCGCTGTGGGCCGCCAACTGCGCGACCACCATCGAAGGCACCGACTCGATGCAGTTCAACAAGTCGTCGATCGTGGTGCCGGCCAGCTGCAAGACCTTCACCGTCACGCTCAAGCACACCGGCACGATGGCCGCCAACGTCATGGGCCACGACTGGGTGCTGGCCAAGAAATCCGACGAACAGGGCATCTTGGCCGACGGCGTGGCCGCGGGCCTGGCCAAGGATTATCTGAAGCCGGGCGACAAGCGCGTCATCGCCCACACCAAGATCATCGGTGCCGGCCAGACCGCCAGCGTCACGTTCAAGGTGGCCCCGCTCAAGCAGGGTGGCCCGTACGAGTATTTCTGCTCGTTCCCCGGCCACGCCACGCTGATGCACGGCACGCTGACCGTCAAGTAAGCCGCCAAAAAAAGGCGCGTGGCCGAAAGACCACGCGCCTGCTGGCGGTAGAACCTTGCGCCAGACTCAAAATTGGCGCTTCAGCGTTTCAGCAGCGGCAGCTTGTTTTCCATGCCGTTGCACAGATCGGCGCCTTCCATCGGCTCGATGCGCTCGGTCATCACCGGCCACAGCGGCGCCAGCTCCGCGTTGATTTCCAGAAACTTCTCCTGCCCGGCTGGCACGTCCATTTCGTGGAAAATCGCCTCGGCCGGACATTCGGCCACGCACAACGTGCAGTCGATGCACTCGTCCGGATCGATCACCAGAAAATTCGGCCCGGCATGGAAGCAGTCGACGGGGCACACTTCCACGCAGTCGGTGTACTTGCAGTTGATACAATTGTCGGTGACGACGTGGGTCATGGCACTGCCCCTGCGATTTGAACGCCGATACTCTGGCCCTGGACGGCCCGATCCGCCCTGATCCACATCACCCGTCAACGCTGATGCACGTCAACGCGCACCCCGCCATCGTCACCTAAGCTTCGAGCATGCCCGAATCCCTGCAAACCCGCACCACCCTGCCCACGCTGGACGAAACCCACATCGCCCATCTGGTGGACTGTTTCTATGACAAGGTGCGTGCCGACGACCTGATCGGCCCCGTGTTCAACGCCATCGTGGCGGACTGGGACGAACACAAGCGCCTGTTGACCACGTTCTGGTGCTCCGTGGCCCTGCGCGCCGGCACCTATCGCGGCAACCCGCTGGGCAAGCACATGCCGTTGGGGATCGGCCGCGAACATTTCGCGCGCTGGCTGCAGTTGTGGCACGAGACCGTACCCGAAATCATGGACGAAGAAGCCGCTGCCGTCATGATCGATTACGCCGAACGCATCGGCCGCGGCATGCGCATGGGCCTGGGCATCGGCGACCGTCCGCGCGGTCGCGATCTGGGCATCGCAATGTACGCCGCCAAGCCACCCGCGCCCTGACACCACATCACCAACCAAACAGAAAAACCCGCCGAAGCGGGCTTTTCCGTGTGCGGCATTCGCCACCGGACCGCCACATCCACACTGATGCGTGGATGCGGCAGAAGGATCAGGCCAACGCCTTGAGCGCGGCGTCGTAATCCGGCTCATGGGTGATCTCGTCGACCAGTTGCGCATGGACGACCTTGTTGTCGGCATCCAGCACCACCACCGCACGCGCGGCCACGCCGGCCAGCGGACCGTCGGCCAGTGCCACGCCGTAATCCTTGAGGAATTCACGCCCACGCATGGTCGACAGCGTGACGACATTCTTGATGTCCTCGGCGCCGCAGAAGCGGCCCTGCGCAAACGGCAGATCGGCCGAGATGCACAGCACCACCGTGTTGTCGAGGCCCGCGGCCAGCTCGTTGAAACGGCGCACGGAAGCGGCGCACACGCCAGTGTCGATGCTAGGGAAAATGTTCAGCACCTTGCGCTTGCCGGCAAAGTTGGCCAGCGTCACGTCGGCAAGATCACCACCGACCAGCTTGAAGGCGGGCGCCTGCGCACCGACGGCCGGGAACGCGCCATCGACGCGCACGGGATTGGACTGGAAAGCAACTTGGGACATCACGATCTCCTGTGGGGAAAAACCGGGGTGGCGGCTGACGCACCGCACGCGGTCAACGCGACCGGCACCACGGCGGTACATCCAGGGCACTCGACAAGACCGGTCGCTGCCGGTCGGACCAAGCATGCTACCGCGAAATGAACACCAGCTTCGCGCCGACCATGAACGTACGGACAGTCCGAGATGATGCCGCCTCGAACCGCCTGCGACGCTGACATGGATCATGCCCGGCTTCGCGCATGCATCACGCGTCATTCCCCCACAAAACATTCCCTTTTGTAGGAGCGCGCCTGCGCGCGATGGCGGGAAGGCTGGGGCGAGGCGCAAGCATTGATCGCCCGCGGGCGGGCTCCTACAAAAGGAAGGTCTCGCATTCCGCTTGCGGCAGCGCGCTCAGTCGGGGAAGAACAGGCGCTTGAGTTCGCTGCCCGGATCGTCGGCACGCATGAACGCCTCGCCGACCAGAAACGCGTCGATGCCGGCATCGCGCATGCGCTCGACATCGGCCGGCTCGCGGATGCCGCTTTCGGTCACCAGCGTGCGGTCGTACGGCACCACGTCGCGCAAGGTGGCCGAGGTGTCCAGGCTGGTGGTGAAGGTGCGCAGGTTGCGGTTGTTGATGCCGATCAGCGGCGCCGGCAGGGCCAGCGCACGTTCCAGTTCTTCGCCGTCGTGCACTTCGACCAGCACGTCCATGTCCAGCTCGGCGGCCAGCATGGTCAGGTCCAGCAACGGGCCGTCCTCAAGCGCGGCCACGATCAGCAGGATGCAGTCGGCCCCCATCTGGCGCGCTTCATACACCTGATAGGCGTCGATGATGAAATCCTTGCGCAGCACCGGCAGCTTGCACGCGTCGCGCGCCAGCTTGAGGTAATCGGCGCTGCCCTGGAAAAAGTCGACGTCGGTCAATACCGACAGGCATGTCGCGCCGGCTTTCTCGTAGCTTTTGGCGATGCGCGCCGGATCGAAATCCGGCCGGATCAGGCCACGGCTGGGGCTGGCCTTCTTGACCTCGGCAATGACGGCTGGCTCGTCCTGGTCGATGCAACGCTCCACCGCGGCGGCAAAACCGCGCGTCGGGGCCAGATCGACACAGCGGCTCATCAGTTCATCAAGCGACACGTGCGCACTGCGCTCGGTCACTTCCTCGCGCTTGCGGGTCAGAATGCGTTGCAGGATATCGGCCATGGGGTCAGTTGTCGGGTTGCGTCGGTTTCGGCGCAAGCTTAGCGTAGGAAGCGCGCACCGGGTCAAACTTTTTTGCCTGATTGTTTCCGGCCCTGCCGCACCGGGTGGAGCCGGCTCGCATCACGTTGTGGCCAGCCGCTTCGTCGTCGCCACGAACGCCTGCATCTTGCGCTGGGCCGCGCCGCTGTCGATGGCCTTGGTGGCCAGCTCGATGCCGGCCGCGATGGATGGCGCCACGTCGGCCGCGTACAGCGCCGCACCGGCGTTGAGCACCACGATGTCGCGTGCCACACCGGCTTCGCCCGCCAGCACGCCCAGCACCATGGCCCTGGATTCTTCCGCATCGGCCACGCGCAGGTTGCGGCTGGAGGCCATCGCCAGACCGAAATCCTCCGGCTCGATGGTGTATTCGCGCACCTTGCCGTCGCGCAGTTCGCCGACCATCGTCACGCCGCCCAGCGACACCTCGTCCAGACCGTCGCGACCGTAGACCACCAGCGCATGGCGCGCGCCCAGGCGTTCGAGCACGCGCACCTGGATGCCGACCAGATCCTCGTGGAACACGCCCATGAGGATGTTCGGCGCGCCAGCCGGATTGGTCAGCGGGCCCAGAATGTTGAACAGCGTGCGCACGCCCATTTCGCGGCGCACCGGCGCCACCACCTTCATGGCCGGATGATGGTTGGGCGCGTACATGAAGCCGATGCCGATCTCGCCGATGCACTGCGCCACCTTGGGCGCGGTCAGGTCGATCGACGCGCCGAGCGCTTCCAAAAGATCGGCGCTGCCGGACTTGGACGACACGCTACGCCCGCCGTGCTTGGCCACGCGCGCGCCGGCCGCGGCGGCCACGAACATCGCCGTGGTCGAAATGTTGAAGCTGCACGCGCCGTCGCCGCCAGTGCCGACGATGTCGACAAAATGGCTGGCATCAGGTACTTCGACCTTGGTCGCCAGCTCGCGCATCACGCGCGCCGCGCCGGTGATTTCGCCGACCGTTTCCTTCTTGACGCGCAGGCCGATGATGATCGCCGCGGTCATCAGCGGCGACACCTGCCCGGCCATGATCTGCTGCATCAGCTCGATCATTTCGTCATGGAAAATCTCGCGGTGCTCGATGGTGCGTTGCAGCGCTTCGGTTGGCGTAATGGGCATGGCGGTTCCAATCAAAAATCAGGCGGCGCGCGGCAGCGCCTGCTTGAGAAAATTGTTCAGCAGCGTGTGGCCTTCGGCGGTGAGGATCGACTCGGGATGGAATTGCACGCTTTCGTACGGCAGCGTGCGATGGCGCAAACCCATGATCTCGTCGATCGAACCGTCGGCATTTTCCGTCCACGCCGTCACTTCCAGGCACTCGGGCACGCAGGTCTTGTCGACCACCAGCGAGTGGTAGCGCGTGGCCGTGAGCGGTTCGGGCAGGCCGGCAAACACGCCCTGCCCGCGATGGCGCACGGGGGAAGTCTTGCCGTGCATGATTTCATTGGCGCGGATGACCTTGCCGCCAAACGCCTGACCCAGCGCCTGATGGCCCAGGCACACGCCCAGCACCGGCGCCGCGCCATCCAGACGCCGCAACAATTCCAGCGAGACGCCGGCGTCATCCGGCGTGCCCGGCCCCGGCGAAATGACGATCGCGTCGGGATGCAGCGCCTTGATGCCGGCCACGTCCAGCGCATCGTTGCGCACCACGCGCACGTCCTGCCCCAGCTCACCGAAGTACTGCACGAGGTTGTAGGTGAAGCTGTCGTAGTTGTCGATCATCAGCAGCATGGCTGTTGCCACCCGATGGCGGTTGATAAAGCAGCCATTGTGACCACCGGCCCGGCCCGGCTCAAGCCATGTCATGACATATCGGCATGCCGTCGTGCCCGCCCGGCGGATCATGCCGGAACCGGAGGCATGGCCCACCGGTCGTGGCGATGTCTTGAGGCCGCAACCGCGGATGCCCGTCAATCCATGTCGACAATGGCCGCGCCAGCTTCGGCGTAACGCGCCGCTTGTTCCACAATCAATGGCGGAAAACCCACACGTTCCAGCAAGGCAATGGCGTTGCGCTCGCGTGCCGCGCCAAGGTGCAGGTGGTAGTCGAAAAAGCCGTCCACATCAGGATTTTCCTGAAAGTGGCACAGCGCGAACGCGTCGCCCAGCAGGCTTTGCAATTCCACATCGTGCGTGGTCACCAGCACGCGGGCGTTGCGGCCCAATGCTTCCAGCACCGCCCGCGCGATGGCGATGCGCTCGGCCGTATTGGTGCCGCTGAACGGCTCGTCGATGAGAAACAGGCACGCTTCGCCTTGCGCGGCGCGCGCCAGAAACGCCTGGATGGCTTCGATTTCGGCAAAGTAACGGCTCTTGCCGGACGTGACCGAATGCTCGCCGCGAATGGCCGCCATCACCGCGCCGCACGGCAGCACGGCCCGTTCGGCCGCGCACACGCCCAGCGTACGGCCAAGGATGACGTTCAAGCCGACCATCTTGATGAACGTGGTCTTGCCGGCCATGTTCGAGCCGGTGACCAGCAACGAGGCCGCGCCCGGCGCCACGTCGTTGGCCACGCCGTCGGGCAGCAGGGGATGCCGCGCCTGTGCCAGTTCCAGCGCCGTGCCGGCATCCAGTCGCGGCCGGCAGGTGACGCGCTGGCATTGCATCCACGACGCCACCGCCACGCCGGCATCCAGCGCGCCGACGTGCTCGAACGTGTCGACCAGCAAGCTCCGCACCCGGGCGAAACGGCGCATGCCCACGCCGCAGGCCAGCACTTCGACAAGCAGCAGTGACTTCACCGCCGACGCCACTTCGGCCACCACCGGCACGTTGTCCACGCCGCCGCCGGTCACCCACCGAAACGACCACAAGGCGCGTGCAAACCGACGCCGGTCGCTGGCGCCTTCAACCAACGCCGCCAGCTCCGGCAGCGCGTTCCGGCCCGGCCCCAGCGATGCCAGTTGGTTGCCCAGCGCGCACAGGCGCAGGCACGCGCCCAGTGTTTCAGTCTGGCGATGGACGTTGCCCAGATTGGCCATCGCGATGAAAAGATTTGCGCCCAGGATCGGCGCCAGCAGCCAGCCCGGCCCGCCGAACGCCAGAATCCACACGATGGCGGCGATGGAC
>DASVGR010000039.1:0-4571 GCA_036379395.1 Rhodanobacteraceae bacterium
AGGCCGGCGGCCAGCGCCTGGCGCACGCCGGCGGTGCCGCGGTTGGCCGCGCCGCGCAGCATGTACAGCACCATCGCCAGCCAGAACCACGGTGCCAGCGGCATGGCGATCAGCAGGGCGATGCCGGTGGCGCGCATGCGGATCACGGTCTGGATGACGTTGTAGCGCCGGGCCAGCTTGCCGGCCAGCCAGGCGCCGACCGAGCCGAGCACGAAGCCGACGGCCATGCCCGGTCCGATGGTGTCCAGCCCGTGATGGAACTTGATGGCGAACCAGAACGCGATCAGCGGCCCGGTCAGGCCGATGCCCAGACCGTTGACGAAATTGCACGCCACCAGTCGGCGCAGCAGGCGGTTTTCATCGCGGCGTGCGTGCGCTTCGTGTGCAGCGCTGGTTTTCGGGCGCGTCGGGATGACCGGTTCGCGCGCGGCGGCCAGCAGCGCCAGCGACACCAGCGAGCCGGCCAACGGCAGCACGAACAGCGCGCGGTAATCATCCAAGGCGAACGCGTGGCCCATCAGCAGCGGCGGCACCGAGGCCAGCGCCGCGCCGACCGCCATGCCGATGAAGCCGATGGCGCTGTTGTGGCTGAACACGCGGCCGCGCCGGTTGAGTGGCAGCTCGATGGCGAACCAGGCTTGCTCGATGGGCGAAAACGGCCCGGCAGCACCGTTGGCGCCGCGTCCGAATCCGCCGAGGATCGCCGCCGTGACCAGCAGCCACGACGTGCTGGTGAGCATGGCGGTGATGGCCGCGGCCACTTGCAAAATGTCGTAGCCGATCAAAAACCAGCGCCGTCCGCCGCGATCGCTCAGCGGGCCGACGGCCAGCGTCAGCACCGCACCGACCAGCAACGCGCCCATCAGCACGGCACCGATGGCCGTGCCCGACCAGCCCAGGGCGTGCAGGTACAGCGTGAATGCGGCGACCATCGCGCCCTGGCCGAGACTGCGCGCCGCGCGCATGCCGATCAGCAGGCGGACATTGCGCGGCAGGGAATAGTGGTCGGGGTTCATGTCGGCACATTGTAGGTGACGGCATTGAGCGGCCGACATGGCGAAGAAAGCTTTCTGCGGGTGTGGGGTTTTGCTTCAAGCCGGCATCGGGCTGTCACGCGCGGGCGCGCTCCCGCAGAAGCATGGGAGTTTGGGCCTCGCTTTTGTAGGAGCGCGCCCGCGCGCGAAGGCGTCTTGCCTGAAATTGGCACTTGGCCATCGCGCACAGGTGCGCCTCATGGGTTTGGCGGGCACTGCCCACCTCTACAATCAGCGCATGGCTTATCCGATCACGCCGCTGCTGCCGCGCTTGTGCGCGTCGCTCGAAACGCACACGCGCCTGGTGCTTGAAGCGCCGCCCGGCGCGGGCAAGACCACGCAAGTGCCGCTGGCGTTGCTGGATGCGCCGTGGTTGTCAGGGCGCAAGATCCTGATGCTGGAACCGCGCCGCCTGGCCGCGCGCGCCGCCGCCGGATTCATGGCCGCGCAGCTGGGCGAGGACGTGGGGCAGACGGTCGGCTATCGCATCCGGTTCGAGTCGCGCGTGTCGCGCGCCACGCGCATCGAAGTGCTTACCGAGGGCATCCTGACGCGCCTGCTGCAGGACGATCCCGAGCTTGCCGGCGTCGGCGCGGTCATCTTCGACGAGTTCCACGAACGCCATCTGGCCGGCGATCTGGGCGCGGCGCTGGCGCTGGAAGTGCAACGCAACTTGCGCGATGACCTGCGCCTCGTGGTGATGTCGGCCACGCTCGACGGCGAGCGCATCGCGCAGTGGCTGGATGCACCGCGCATCAGCAGTCCGGGGCGCGGTTTTCCGGTCGCCATCGAACATTTTCCGGCGCGCGCGCAGGAGCGTCTGGACGCGCAGGTGGCGCGCTGCGTGCGCCATGCGCTGGCCGAAACGACGCAAGGTGACGTGCTGGTGTTCCTGCCCGGCCGGCGCGAAATCGCGCGTGCGCAAACCTTGCTTGCCGACACGCCGGCCGAGGTGTTGCCGCTGCATGGCGGCTTGTCATTGGCGGCCCAGCGACAGGCGTTGATGCCGGCGCAAAACGGGCGACGCGTGATTCTGGCCACCAACGTGGCCGAGTCCAGCGTCACCTTGCCGGGCGTGCGCGTGGTGGTCGATGCGGGGCTGGCGCGGGTGCCGAAGTTTGATCCGCGCTCGGGCTTCACGCGGCTGGCCACGGTGGTCATCGCGCAGGATTCGGCGGACCAGCGCGCCGGCCGCGCCGGGCGTGTCGCGCCGGGCATGGCATGGCGACTGTGGCCGGCCAGCCAGCGTCTGGAAACATCGCGCGTGCCGGAACTGGCGCAGGTGGAATTGTCTGGTCTGGCGCTGGAACTGGCCGCCTGGGGCGATGCCGACCTGCCGTGGCTGGACATGCCACCGCCCGGCGCACTGGCGCAGGCACGCGAATTGCTGCAACGCCTCGAAGCGCTGGATGTCGATGGCCGCATCACGCCGCTGGGCCGGCGCATGCTGGCGCTGGGCGCGTCGCCGCGTCTGGCTGCCGCGGCCTTGCGCGCACCGGTCGGTCAGCGCGCGCTGGTGGCCGATTTGCTGGCCCTGCTGGAAGCGCGCTCGCCGTTGCGCGGTGCGGATTCGCGCAACGATGATCTGGTCACTCGCGTGCGTGCCTTGCATGCCTGGCGCGAAGGTGGTGCAGACGGCGCGCACCGTCATCATGCCGATGGCGCGGCATTGGCTGCAATCGAGCAGGTAGCCAAAGGTTGGCGAAGACGTCTGGACGTCCATATGCAAGCAACAGGCGAGGTTGATGCATGCACCGTCGGCAACCTGTTGCTGCCGGCGTTCACCGAGCGCGTGGCCATGCGCGACGCGCACGACGGCCTGCGTTACCGCCTGGCCAACGGTCGTGGCGCGCGGCTGGCGGACGACACGGCCTTGCGCGGCGAACCGTGGCTGCTGGTGACCGATCTGCAACTGGATGCGCGCGACAGCCGCATTCTCGCCGCCGCGCCGCTGGACCCGGCTGTGCTCGAACGCGACTGCGCCGTGCATTTCACACGCACGCGGCACGTGCAGTGGAACGCCCAGCGCGAGGCGGTCGAAGCGTTTGAACGTCGCCTGTTCGGCGCGCTGGTGCTGGATGAAAAGCGCGTGGACGTACGCGCCGCGGACGCCGTGCCGGCTTTGCTGGCGCAGGTGCGTGCGCGTGGTCTGGAGGTGCTGCCGTGGAGTGACAATGCGCAAAATCTGCGCCGGCGCGTGGTCGCCCTGCGCGGCTGGAACGCGGCGCTGGACTTGCCTGACATGGGTGACGCGGCCCTGCTGCAAAGCCTTGATGTCTGGCTGGCGCCGTTTTTGTCCGACGTGCGGCGGCTGGACGCGTTGTCGCCGGCGTCATTGAGTGGCGCGCTGCTGGCCATGCTCGATTACCCGCAGCGCCAGGCACTGGATCGACTGGCGCCGGAAGCGCTCATGGTGCCCAGCGGACGCCGCCACAAGCTCGATTACGCCACGCCCGAGCCGCCGGTGCTGGCGGTGAAACTGCAGGAGCTGTTCGGTCTGGCCGACACCCCGCGCGTGGCTGACGGCCGCGTGCCCGTCACGCTGCATCTGCTGTCGCCGGCCGGGCGTCCCATTCAGGTCACGCGCGATTTGAAAAGTTTCTGGGAAAACACCTATCCCGAAGTGAAAAAGGAACTCAAGGGCCGTTATCCCAAGCACCCGTGGCCGGACGATCCATGGACAGCCACGCCCACGCATCGCACGCGGCGGCGCTCGTGAACGCCAGTGCCTCGTCGTTGCTGCGCAAGCTGCATCGGCGCGGGTTGCAGCCATCGAGCATGCCGTCATGAAAAGACGGTTTGACGTACTTGTGGCGCGGTTGCTCGCGCGTTGTGCATCGGTGTGCTACTTGTAGAGGGTTGGCACGGTCATGCTCGTCGGGGGGCGGGTGAATCGCGGGAGGAGACGATGGCGGTGGTATTGGCGCAACTGCCGGTTCAGGGCGACGGCGTGCAGCAAGCCGAAACGCAGGCATGCGACCTGCTGGTGGCGCGCGGGCGGCTGAAAGAGGCCGATCTGGCGCGCGCTCGTCGCGTGCATGCCGAGGCGGTGGAAGGGTCGCTGACGTCGCTTTTGGCGCGGTTGGGACTGGTGTCCGAACGCGACCTGGCTGATGCTTGGGCCGAGCTGCTGGGCGTGCCGTGCCTGGATGCGCGCCAGGCGCCGGAATTGCCGCCCGAGGGCGTGGATGTGTCGGTGCGCTTTTTGCACCAGTTCCACGTGGTGCCGGTCGACGCCGGCGAGGGCGAGGTGGCCTTGCTGGTGGCCGATCCGGGCGATCCGTATCCGCGTCAGGCGATGGAACTGGCGCTGGGCCGGCCGCTGGCGCTGCGTGTGGGCTTGCGCTCGGACATCGACGATTTGATCGAGCGCTATTACGGCCAGGGCCGCTCGGCCATGGGCACGATCGTCGAGAATCTCGACGGCGACGCGGCCAGCGGCGGCGAGGACGATGTCGAGCATTTGCGCGACCTGGCTTCCGAGGCGCCGGTCATCCGCCTGGTCAACCTCATCATCCAGCGCGCCGTGGAAGCGCG
>DASVGR010000040.1:0-9324 GCA_036379395.1 Rhodanobacteraceae bacterium
GGCGCCACGGCCGGTTGCTCGTTCCCCGGCGAAGGCCTGCAGCATTCGGACTGCACCTCGCAGCTGGTGGCCGGCACCACGCCCAACTGCAAGTCCTACGACCCGACCTTCTCGTACGAAGTCGCCGTGATCATGCATCAGGGCGTCAAGGACATGCTCGAAGACCAGAAGGACGTCTTCTACTACGTCACCACGACCAACGAAAACTGCAGCCACCCGGACATGCCTGAAGGCGTGTACGACGGCATCATCAAGGGCATGTACCTGTACCAGGCCGGCGGCAAGGACAAAAAAGCCCCGCGCGTGCAGTTGATGGGGGCCGGCGGCTCGCTGCTGAGCGCCATCAAGGCGGCGGAAATGCTCAAGGCCGATTTTGGCGTCGAGGCCGACGTGTGGTCGTGCCCGAGTTTCGTCGAGCTGGGCCGCGACGGCTTTGACGCCGAGCGCTGGAACCGCCTGCATCCCGAGGCCAAGAAGCCGCGCGTGGCGTACGTCACCGAATGCCTGACCGGCCATGCCGGCCCGGTGGTGGCGGTGAGCGAATACGTGCGCGGCGTGGTCGACCAGGTGCGCGCGTTCATCCCCGCCGGGCAAAGCTTCACCGCGCTGGGTTCCGACGGCTATGGCCGTTCGGACACGCGCGAGGCGCTGCGCGACTTCTTCGAAGTCGATGCCGGCTGGATCGCGCACGCCGCGCTGGCCGCGCTGGCCGCCGAAGGCAAGGTGGAAAAATCCGCCGTCACCAAGGCGATCAAAAAATACGGCATCGATCAGGACAAGCCGAACCCGCTGACGGTTTGACATTTTGATCGCGCGTGGAAGCGATGGCATGCGCCGTCGCTTCCGCGCAGTTCGTCAGTTGCTCCTTTCGAAGGCAAAAATCATGGGACAGAAAGCCCCGCGCGTTTGCACCAAATCCGAAGACGTCCGCCAGCTGGAAGCGTGGATCGGCAAATTGCCGGCACACATGCCGGTCAGCGTGACTGACAAGGCCGGCAAGCAGTACGACGGCATTGTGTGCATCCGTCCGTCCGTGCAGTCATTCCGCGATCGTGATGGCGTGGAAGGCGTCAACGGCGTGTTGCGACTGGAAAATGCCGCCGCCGATAACGGCGAATACCGCATCTGGCTGGACGAGATCGCCGACGTGCGCCTGCGCGTGGCCTACGCCGCCCGCGCCGCCTGAAACCCCACGCCATCGCGCGCAGGCGCGCTCCTACTGGCATGGCGGGTCCGTCGATGGTTTTGTAGGAGCCCGCCCGCGGGCGAAATGGGCCTGCCACAAACCAACATTCGGCCATCGCGCGCGGGCGCGCTCCTACAAAAGGCTTGAGTCGGCAGCCCGCCGCGTTCAGCCGTCCAGTTCGGTCCAGCGTGCGTAGGCGGCGTCCAACTCGGTCTGCAAGGCGGTCAACGCGTCGTTGGCGGCGATGACGGCGGCGTTGTCGCGCTGGTAAAACGCCGGGTCGTTCATGGCTTGGCTGCGCTCGGCGATGGCCGTTTCCAGCTCGTCGATGCGTGCCGGCAGCGCATCCAGTTCGCGCTGGTCCTTGTAGCTGAGCTTGCGTTTGGCGGGCTTTGGTGCAGCCGGCGCCGGGGACGGTTTGACGGTTTTGGCGGCCGGTTTGGGCGGGGTGGTCGCGGCCGGCACCGGTCGTTGGCGCAACCAGTCGGCATAGCCGCCGACGTATTCGCCGATGTGGCCGTCGCCTTCCAGAACCAGCGTCGAGGTGACCACGTTGTCGAGGAACGCGCGGTCGTGGCTGACCAGCAGCAGCGTGCCCTGATAGCCGGCCAGCAGGTCTTCCAGCAGTTCCAGCGTTTCGACGTCCAGATCGTTGGTCGGCTCGTCCATCACCAGCAGGTTGGCCGGCTTGGCGAACAGCTTGGCCAGCAGCAGGCGGTTGCGTTCGCCGCCGGACAGGCGCGTGATCGGCGCGCGTGCGCGCTCTGGCGCAAACAGGAAGTCCTGCAGGTAACCCATGATGTGCGTGCGATGGCCGTTCAACTCGATGTACTCGCGGCCTTCGGCCACGTTGTCGACGGCGTTGAGCGACTCGTCCAGCTGCGCGCGGTGCTGGTCGAACCAGGCGATGTCGAGGCTGGTGCCGCGCGTGACCGTGCCGGCCTGGGGTTCGAGCAGGCCCAGCATGATCTTCAGCAGCGTGGATTTGCCGATGCCGTTGGGGCCGATGATGCCGATGCGGTCGCCACGCATGATGGTGGTGGAAAAATCGTCGATCAGCGTCCGCCCGGCATAGCCATGGCGAATGTGTTCCAGCGTGATGACCTTTTTGCCCGAGGCTTTGGCATCGGCCAGCGTCATTGATGCCTTGCCTTGCTGCTCGCGGCGCTTGGTGCGTTCCACGCGCATGGCCTTCAGGGCGCGCACGCGGCCTTCGTTGCGCGTGCGGCGGGCCTGTATGCCCTTGCGAATCCACACTTCTTCCTGCGCCAGCTTTTTGTCGAATGCGGCGTTGGCCAGTTCTTCGGCATGCGCGCGTTCTTCGCGGCGACGCAAGAAATTGGCGTAGTCGCCGGGCCAGTCGGTCAGTTGGCCGCGGTCGATCTCGATGATGCGCGTGGCCAGGTTTTGCAGGAAGCGGCGGTCGTGGGTGACAAAAATGATGGCGCCAGCAAACGATTTGAGAAACCCTTCCAGCCAGTCGATGGCCTCGATGTCCAGATGGTTGGTCGGCTCGTCCAGCAGCAACACTTGCGGATCACGCACCAGCGCGCGGGCCAGCAGAACGCGGCGCTTCATGCCGCCGGACAGGGCCGCGAAATCGGTATCGCCCGGCAGCTCCAGACGCTCGATGACGCCGGCCACGCGGCGGTCCAGATCCCAGCCGTTGCGGTCTTCGATCTGCTGCTGGATGTTGCCCAGCGCGTCCATGTCGCCCGCGCCGAGGGCGTGGTGGTAGCGCGCCAGCAGTTGGCCCAGATCGCCGAGGCCGTCGGCAATCACGTCGAACACGCTGCCGGCCATGCCTTGCGGCACTTCCTGCGCCATGCGCGCGATGACGGTGCCGGTGGCGGCGCGCACTTCGCCGTCGTCCGGCGAGGCTTCGCCGTCGATCAGGCGCAGCAAGGTGGATTTGCCGGCGCCGTTGCGGCCGACCACGCACACCCGCTCGCCGGCATCGACAGCGAGGTTCACGTGATCAAGCAGCAGCGGGCCGCCGACGCTGTAGTCGACATCAATCAGTTGCAACAGGGACATGCGCACATTGTAGCGGCGAGGCTGGGTGGTGTGGCGCGAATGGGCGCTTCATGTGGCCGACAAACACCGCTTTCTCAAAGCATGCGGTGGCAGCGGGTCAGGCGGCGCGGGCCTCGTCGGTTTCCGCATCGGCGCGCTTGATGGCCTTGTGGCTCGTTTCGTCGCTGCCCTGTTTCCAGTAACTGGAAATGTACATCTGCTCGCGTGCCACGCCGCGCGTATCGCGCAAGTGCGAGCGCAGCGCGCGCATGCTGGTGAATTCGCAGGCGGCCCAGATCGAGCGTGTGGTGGCGGGCCAGTCCAGCGCCGCGACCGCATCCAGCAGTGGCGTGGCCTGTCCGGGGTGCGGGTTGACGACCCATTCGATGGCGAAGTTGTCCGGTGTCGGCAAGATTTGCCTGTCGGCGGCATCGGGCACTTCGATGATGGCGCGGCCGCGCGCGTCGGGCGGCAACTGCTCGATGTTGACGCTGATGGCGGGCAGGGCGGTCATGTCGCCGACCATGAGGATCCAGTCGGCGGCCGGGTCAACCTGCTTCTTCGGGCCGGGACCGGCAATGTCGATGGTGTCGCCGGACTGGCAGGCCATCGCCCATGCACAGGCCGGGCCGCCACCGCCTTCGCCGTGCAGGGCAAAGTCGATGTCGATGGCGTCCGCGCGTTGGGCGCGCACGGTGTAGGTGCGCAGCAGCGGGCGCTCCTGGCCCGGCACGGGCAGCAGCAGCTTGACGTAGGCGCTGGCCTGATCGGCGGGGAAGCGCTGCATGCCTTCGCCGCCCAAGGTGATGCGCAGCATGCGCGGGGTCACCTGCTGTTTGGCAAGCACGGTGAAGCGATACGGATCGGGACGTTTCATGGTTTTTTCTCCGGGGAATCCAGGTTGGCGGCCATGGCTTCGGCCAGGCGCACGAATTGCGTGACGGACGCCGGCGGCAGGCCATGCAGCATGCGCTTGCCGGCGTCGTGTTCGGCGGCGGTGATGCGTTCGCGCATGCGCTTGCCGGCGGCGGTGGGGGTGAGGATTTGCCGGCGCTTGTCCGCGGGGTCGGGGTGGCGGCGGATCAGGCCGGCGGCATGCAGGTCTTGCACGATGCGGGTGATCTGCGCCTTGTCACGCCGCATGCGTGCGACGATGTCGTGCGCGCTGCATTGCGGCAGGTGGCAGATGGCCTTCATCACGCGCACATGCGAGCCGGGCAGCTCGATGCCGGCGGCCGCATAGGCGTCGCGCATGGCGCGTTTGTAGGCGTGCAGCAGGCGATGCAGGGCGTCGCCGGGAGAGGATGTGGTCATGGGACAAATGGTTGTCAATATCAACTTTATGGTGAGACTATTTGTTGATACTGTCAACCATTGGCTGGGTGCGGCAGCGCAAGGCGTGATCGCGTGACCTGCCGTCATCCCGCGCTTGCGCTAGCATGCGCACCGATCCGACACACCCCCCGACGAAAGGCGACAACGCAATGATGAAATACATGGCATGCACGGCGCTGCTGGCCGGTCTGGCCTTGGCCACGGCCGCACAGGCGGACGCGCCCAGCTTCAACTACGTGCAGCTGACCGGGCAGCACATGAACGCCTCGGCAGTCGATGGCTGGGGCTGGGGCGCCGAGGGCAGCTTCAATCCGGCCGGCGGCTGGTTCGTGTCCGGCGATTACCGCCGCATCAACCATGTGGTCAATACCGGCGCCAACCTGACCGCCTGGCACGCCGATGCCGGCTACAAGGTCGATCTGGTCGACATGCTGGCGGCGTATGGCAAGCTGGGCTGGTCGAAGCAGACAGTTGACGGCTTCGGCGCGGACAGTGGCATGCATTACGAAGCCGGCTTGCGCCTGCGCCTGCCGATGGTGCAGCTGGAAGGCGGCGTGGGCCGCTACCAGCGCAATGGTGGTTTCAACGAATACACGGCCACGGCGCTGTTCCACGTGCTGCCGTTCACCTATCTCAGCGTCGGCTACGTCGTGGATGATTATTCCCGCCACGACGTCGACCGCTGGCAGGCGGGCGTGCGGTTGACGTTCTGACGTCGGCCAGCGCCGGTGCCAAAACAAACGGGCCGCAATTTGCGGCCCGTTTGTTGTTGCTGCAAAGGTGACGGTTATTTGATCTTGGCGGCCTTGCGCAGGGCGTCGGCCTTGTCGGTCTTTTCCCAGCTGAAGGCGGTCGCCTTTTCGGACTTCTTTTCGACCGCGCCACCGCCGACGTGTTCTTCCCAGCGGTAGGTGCTTTCGAACGGCTTGCGGCCGAAGTGGCCGTAGGCGCTGGTGAGCTGATAGATCGGGTGGATCAGGTCCAGACCGGTGATGATGTGGTACGGCGTGAGCTTGAAGTTGGCGCGCACCAGTTTTTCGATGGCCTCGTCGCTGATCTTGCCGGTGCCGAACGTGGTGACCGAAATCGACGTCGGCTCGGCCACGCCGATGGCATACGACAGTTGCACTTCGCACTTGTCGGCAAGGCCGGCGGCGACGATGTTCTTGGCCACGTGGCGGGCCGCATAGGCGGCCGAACGGTCGACCTTGGACGGGTCCTTGCCGGAGAACGCGCCGCCACCGTGACGGCCCATGCCGCCGTAGGTGTCGACGATGATCTTGCGCCCGGTCAGGCCGCAATCGCCGACCGGGCCGCCGATGACGAACTTGCCGGTCGGGTTGATGTGCAGCTTGTTTTTGGGCAGCGCGTCCAGCCATTTTTTCGGCAGCACGGGCTTGAGGATGTGCTCGCGCACGCCTTCGATGAGGTCGGCGCGCTTGACCGACGGGTCGTGTTGCGTGGACAGCACGATGGCGTCGGCACCGACGACCTTGTCGTCTTCGTAGCGCAGCGTGACCTGACTTTTGGCGTCCGGGCGCAGCCACGGCAGCGGCGAGTTTTTCTGCTTGCGCACCTTGGCCTGCTGCTCGACCAGACGGTGCGAGTAGTAGATGGCCGCCGGCATCAGATCCGGGGTTTCGTTGCAGGCGTAGCCGAACATCAGGCCTTGGTCGCCGGCGCCCTGTTCCTCGGGCTTTTTGCGCGACACGCCCTGGTTGATGTCGGGCGACTGCTTGCCGATGAGGTTCAGCACGCCGCAGGTGGCGCCGTCAAAACCCACTTCGGACGAGTTGTAGCCGATGTCCAGGATGACCTTGCGCGCGATCGCCTCGACGTCGATCCACGCGTCGGTGGTGATCTCGCCGGCGATGATGGCCACGCCTGTCTTGATCATGGTTTCGCACGCCACGTGGGCGCGCTTGTCTTGCGCCAGAATGGCGTCCAGCATGGCGTCGGACAGCGCGTCGGCGACCTTGTCCGGATGCCCTTCGGAGACCGATTCGGAGGTGAACAGGGTGGTGCTCATAGGGTTATATCCCTTGTTGCGGATACAAAGATACAAGATGCGCATGATACACCGCCCGGCGCGCAAGGTATATGCGTCGGATGAACGGCAGTTGTGCGGATAGCCGTCCAAAACCGTGCGGATTTTCCGCAGGCCTGTGGGAGCCCGCTCGCGGGCGAAAGGATCTGGCCTTGGGCCAGCATCAGGCCATCGCGCGCGGGCGCGCTCCTACATCCCGCTGACGTGCTCCCACGGGGATGGTGGTGTGTTTGAAAGTGGGGTCAGGCGGCGCGGGCGTAGTCGGCGGCCAGGCGCTCGAAGTAGTCGCGCGTGAGGCGCAGTTGCTCGTCGGCGGATTCGGCGCGGCAGGCGACGGCGCGGAAGGCGGCGTTTTCGGGGCGGTCCTTGGCGTACCAGCCCAGATGTTTGCGCGCGATGCGCACGCCCTGGTATTCGCCGTAAAACGCGTACAGCTCTTGCAGATGGCCGCACAAAATGGCGCCGACCTCGGCCGGCGTCGGCTCGGGCAGCTTGTCGCCGGTGGCCAGATAATGGGCGATTTCGCGGAAAACCCACGGCCGACCTTGTGCACCACGGCCGATCATCAGCGCGTCGGCGCCGGTCACGTCGAGCACGTGCCGGGCGGCTTCCGGGGTGGCCACGTCACCGTTGGCGAACACGGGAATGTTCACGGCCTGCTTGACCGCGGCGATGGTTTCGTACTCGGCCTCGCCCATGTATTTGTCGGCGCGGGTGCGGCCGTGGATGGCCAGCGCGGTGATGCCGGCATCTTCGGCCAGGCGCGCGACGGCGAGCGCGTTTTTGTGCTCGCGATCCCAGCCGGTGCGCATTTTCAGCGTGACCGGCACGTCCACGGCCTTGACCACGGTGGCGAGAATGCTGGCTACCAGCGGTTCGTCACGCAGCAGCGCGGAGCCGGCCCACACCTTGCACACCTTGCGCATCGGGCAGCCCATGTTGATGTCGATGATGGCGGCGCCGTGATCGACATTGAAGCGCGCGGCCTCGGCCAGCATGACCGGGTCGTAGCCCGAAATCTGCACCACCACCGGCTCGGGCTCGCCGGCATGGTCCATGCGCTTGACCGACTTGGTGGTGTGCCACAGCGCCGGATCGGACGTGGTCATTTCAGACACCGCAAAACCGGCCCCCATGCGCTTGCACAGGAGCCGGAACGGCTTGTCGGTGACGCCGGCCATGGGGGCCAGCGCCACCGGCGGGTCGATGCGGTGCGGACCGATTTGCATCCGCCCATTGTAATGGTTGATGGCGGCGGCCGATGTAGGGTGGATAAGCGCAGCGCATCCACGCGCAAGGCGTGTGCGGAGCCTGTTGGTGGATGCGCTGGCGCTTATCCACCCTACGGGTTTCAGGCGGTTTGTGTCAGTTTCTCGCGTAGACGTCTGGTACACGCCAGCATGTTCGCCAACGCCGGCTCCACTTCTTCCCAGCGCCGTGTCTTCAGCCCGCAATCAGGGTTGACCCACAGCTGGCCAGGATCGAGCACCTTGAGCGCGCGCTGCAAAAGGTCGGTGATCTCCGCAGGCTCGGGCACGCGTGGCGAGTGGATGTCGTACACGCCCGGGCCGATGCCGTTGGGATACTGGAAGCGCACGAACGCGTCGAGCAACTCCATGCGCGAACGGCTGGTTTCGATGGAGATGACGTCGGCATCGAGCGCGGCGATGGCCTCGATGATGTCGTTGAACTCGCTGTAGCACATGTGGGTGTGGATCTGCGTCGCGTCGCGCACGCCGCCGGCGGTGATGCGGAAGCATTCCACGGCCCAGGCCAGATACGCGTCCCAGTCGGCGCGGCGCAGCGGCAGGCCCTCGCGGAAGGCCGGTTCGTCGATCTGGATGATCGGCACGCCGGCGGCTTCCAGGTCATGCACCTCGTCGCGCAGCGCCAGCGCGATCTGCCGGCACACGGTTTCGCGCGGCAGGTCGTCGCGCACGAACGACCATTGCAGCATCGTCACCGGGCCGGTCAGCATGCCCTTGACCGGCTTGTCGGTGAGGGTTTGCGCGTATTGCGCCCACTTGACCGTCATCGGTTCGGGACGTTCCACGTCGCCCCAGATCAGCGGCGGCTTGACGCAACGCGAGCCGTAGCTCTGCACCCAGCCGAAGCGCGTGAACGCATAGCCGTCCAGACGCTCGCCGAAATATTCGACCATGTCGTTGCGCTCGGGCTCGCCATGCACCAGCACGTCCAGTCCGATGGATTCCTGAAAGCGGATGGTGCGCTCGACCTGGCCCTGGATGGCGGTTTCGTAGTCGGCGTCGTTGATCAGGCCCTTGCGCCAGTCGGCGCGCACCTTGCGCACCTCGGTCGTTTGCGGAAACGAGCCGATGGTGGTGGTCGGCAGCAGCGGCAGGTCGATGGCCTCGGCCTGGGCCTGCCGGCGCGTGGCGTAGGGCGAGCGACGCAAGGCGGCCTGCGGCGACAGATCGGCCAGACGTGCGCGCACGGCCGGGTTGGCCACGCCCGGCGCGGCGGCGTAGTTGTCGAGCACGGTCTGTTGCGCTTCCAGCGCGGCGATGGCTTCGCTGTGGCCATTGGCGGCATCCGCATACACGCGCAGTTCTTCGATTTTCTGGCGCGCGAACGACAACGTGGCCAGACGCTCGGGCGGCAGCTCGGTTTCCAGGGTCAGGTCGACCGGCACGTGCAGCAGCGAACAGGAGGGCGCCAGCCACAAACGTTGCGTATCGACATGGAGGGCCAGTTGGTCGAGCAACGGCTTGACGCGTGC
>DASVGR010000041.1:0-16908 GCA_036379395.1 Rhodanobacteraceae bacterium
GGCCTGATGCGCGGCTTCCAGCTGTGGGTCAACCTGCCGGCCGCCGACAAGATGACCGCGCCGCGCTATCAGGACATCGCGCCGGAAAAGATTCCCGAGGTGCAGCCGGCGCCGGGCATCAACGTGCGTGTCGTGGCCGGCTCGTTCGGCGGTGTCGCCGGGCCCGTCAATGGCGTGGCCACGCAGCCGGTGTATCTGGACATTGCGCTTGAACCGCACGCGAAGCTGGGGGTGCCGCTGCCGGCCGGGCACAACGCGTTCGCCTACGTGTTCGACGGCGACGGCGTGGGTGTGGGCAAGGAAGGCGACATGCTGGCGCACCGCGAACTGGCCGTGCTGGGCGATGGCGACCAGGTCGACCTGCAGGCCGGCGACGTTGCCGCGCGCCTGTTGCTGGTGGCAGGCAAGCCGCTCAACGAACGCGTCACGCGCTACGGGCCGTTCGTGATGAACACGCCGACGCAAATCCAGGAAGCGTTTGCCGACTATCAGGCCGGCCGCTTCTGAAGGCTAGGCATGCAACCGGCCGCAGCATGATGCCGCGGCCGGTTTTTTGCGTCCTATGGCGTCGCGGCCTGGACGCGGAAAGCCATCGGGTAGGTGAATGTCATCGGCCGGCTCGTGGCTGGCGCGGCAAAGCGCCAGCGCCGCATGGCATCGACGGCCGCCTGATCCATGGCCGCATGGCCGCTGCTGGTGGCCACCGTCACGGCCGTCACCTTGCCGGTGGCATCCACGCTCACGCGCAATGTCACCACGCCGTCGCGATTGGCGCGCAAAGCCTCGATCGGATAGGACGGCGAGGGTGAATGCACCGGTGCGGGCGGCGCCGGCGGCAAGGCGGGTTGTGGCGCCGGCCGGGCCTGGGCCGACGGCAGCAGATGCGGGGATGAAGACACCACTTCGACGCGGCGTGGTGCGCGATGGGCGTGCCTGACGCGCGGCTTGCGTGGGGTTTCGCGCCGACGCGCCGCGACGGCCGCCTCGATGCCGCGGTCCTGAAAACGCGGCCACGCGCTCATCCACCAGGCCATGCCGATGCCGCCGGCCACGACCAGCGCACTGAGCAACAAGGTGGTGCGCAGGGGCAAGCGGAACATGACGTGCCTTACGGGCGTTCCAGCATGGCCGTCACGCCCATGCCGCCGGCCGTGCAGATGGAAATGAGGCCGCGCCCGGAGCCTTTTTGCTGCAACAGCTTGGCCAGGGTCGCCACGAGGCGCGCGCCGGTCGCCGCAAACGGATGGCCGACCGCGAGGCTGGAACCGTGCACGTTGAGTTTGGCGGTGTCGATGCTGCCCAGCGGTGCCGAACGGCGCAGGCGGTCGCGGCAATACGGTACCGATTCCCACGCGCGCAGCGTGCACAGCACTTGCGCGGCGAACGCCTCGTGGATTTCGTAGAAGTCGAAATCCTGCAGCGTCAATCCGGCCTCGTCGAGCAGGCGCGGCACGGCGACGGTCGGCGCCATCAGCAGGCCTTCACCATGCACGAAGTCGACCGCCGCCACGCGCGCGTGGGTGAGGTAGGCCAGCACCGGCAAATGGTGTTTTTCGGCCCATTCCTCGCTGGCCAGCAGCACGGCGGCGGCGCCGTCGGACAGCGCCGAGGAGTTGCCGGCCGTCAGCGTGCCGTGGCCGGAGGTCTTGTCGAACGCGGGCTTGAGCGCGGCCAGCTTGGCCAGCGTGGTGTCGGCGCGCAGCACGTTGTCGCGCGCCACGTTGCGGAACGGCACCACCAGATCATCGAAAAAGCCGGCGTCGTAGGCGGCCGCCAGCTTCTGATGGCTGGCCAGCGCGAAGGCGTCCTGGTCGGCGCGGCTGATCTGCCACTCGCGCGCCATCAGCTCGCAATGGTCGCCCATGGATTTGCCGGTGCGCGGCTCGGCCACGTCCGGCACTTGCGGTTTCAGCTCGGACAGCGAAAAGCCGTGCGTCAGCGTCTTGATGCGCTGGCGCAGGCTTTTCGCGCGGCTGGCGCGCAGCAGGCGCTCGCGCAGTGCCGGCTGGTAGGTGATCGGCACGTCGCTGGTGGTGTCGCTGCCGCCGGCGATGCCGACCTCGATCTGTCCGCTGGCGATCTTGTTGGCCACGATGATGGCGTTGTCCAGCGAGGTGCCGCAGGCGCGCGCCGTGGTGATGCCCGGCGTGGTCGCGGACAGGCCGGAACTCAGCAGCGCCTCGCGCGCCAGGTTCCAGTCCGAGGTCTGCTTGATGACGGCGCCGAACGCCACCTCGCCCAGTTCCAGGCCGTGCAGGTCGTAGCGCTCGACCAGCGTGCCGAGCACCTTGACGGCCATGCCGAAATTGCCCACCTCGGCATACGCCGTGTTGTGGCGGCAGAACGGAATGCGGATGCCGCCGATGACGGCCACGCGCCTCATCTTGTTGTCCATGCTGTGCCAATGCTCCGCGATGGGCACGGCGCGGGCGCGACCATGCCAAGAATGCATCAAGGCTAACGCCCACGGCGCAGCGGGGGAAGGGATTTGCGCACACTGGTACGTGTCCGGCACAGGTTCCAGTCATGCGCCGAGGTTTTCGCCACGCGGATTTCGCGTTGCGCCGGTGGCGACTTGAGCCGGATCAGGCGGACGGCAGCGGGTGGGGTGATAAAATCGGCAGCCGTTTTTGTCACGGACAAACCCATGTCCACCACCGATCTGGTGAGTTGCCCCGCCGTCATGGCGATCGAATTGCCGCAAGGCGAAGTTCCCAACCGCAACGTTCTGGAACGTGACGAGGCCGAGCAACTGGCCGCGTTCATGGCCGAGGATCTGCACGCGCTGCTGCCCGGCGTGGAGGCGGCGCGGCTGGCCGTGGTCGGTGCGCATTTCGACTCGACCGAATTGCTGCGCCCGGGCTTTCCCGTATTCGCCACGCTGACCGGCCTGTCCGAGCGCGTCGACGGCGACGTCGTGGCCTTCGGTGCGCGCGACCGGCACATGCCGGCGCAACCGCTGGTGCCGGATCAAGCGTTGACCGGCGGCGCGCTGCGCCTGGTGCCGTTCACGCTGCTGGCCAAGCCTGAGGTCGCGGCCGGGCTTTCCGCGACGATCGAACAGGAACTGGCCGGCCAGGGCGAAGTGGGCCAGCGCACGGCCGACTACCTGATGCGCCAGCTGGGCGTGCAGATGGAGCACGCGCGCTACTTCAGCCGCGCCGATCTCATGGCGCTGGTGTGCGTGCATTACGAGCACGTCAATCTGATGTCGCTGTGGGCGCTGGTGGAAGGCGCCATCCTCACGCCCGAGCGTGCCGAATCGCACCTGAGCGCGCATGGTCTGACGTGGCGCCAGCAAGATGGCCGTGCCATCGCGCAATCGCCGGGTGACTGGCTGGCGCAGGTCCATGTGGATGCCGCCGAGCGGCCGCATGCGTTGGCCGGCATCGTGTTCGAGCTGCGCCAGTATGCGGCGCTGCTGGCCGCGCATCATGTCGAGGTGGGCTTTGACGGGGCGTGGTACGAGCCCGGGCAGCACGTGGCGATCGACCGCGTGGCCGAGCGCGACGGCACGTTGCCGGCACCGACGTTGTTCGCGCACGAGGCGGCGGGCCTGGGCATCATCGCGTTGACCGTGGCGCAACCGGGACGCCTGCTGGCACACGCGTGGCTGGTGGGACGCGACCTGGAGGCGGCCTGCCACCAGCTGGCCGAACGCTATGGTTGCGCCAGCAAACCGCAAAAACTGGGCCGCATCGTGTTTGACGACAAGGGCCAACTGGCCGCGCCCCGGTAGGAGCCCGCCTGCGGGCGATTGGCCACAGACTTCATTAAGCCTTGCGGCAATCGCCCGCAGGCGGGCTCCTACGGGCGCATGGTCTTTTGTAGGAGCGCGCCTGCGCGCGATGGCCAGATGCTGGTGCAGGGCAAGGTCCGTTCGCCGGCGGGCTTTTATGCTCCGGCAAACTCGGCTTCGTACATGTGGTAGCGGCAGCGTGTCATGCCCAAGGCGGCGTAGGTCTGCTGCGCGCGCGTGTTTTCCAGTTCCACGTACAGGCGCAGGCCGACGGCGCCGGCTGCACGCGCCTGTGCCTCGACGGCGCGGTACAGCGCGCGGAACACGCCCTGGCGGCGCGCCGCGGGCACCACGTACACGCTCTGGATCCACCAGAAGCGGCCGTTGCGCCAGTCGCTCCATTCGTAGGTCACCATCAGGCAGCCGACGGTTTGGCCGGCGCGTTCGGCGACCAGATAAAAGCCGTTGGCGTCATCGGCCAGAAGGCCGCGCACGCCGGCCGCGAGCGTGGCCGTGTCCAGCACCTTGGCTTCGGTTTCGCGGGCCATGGCCGCGTTCCAGGCCACCAGATGGTCGACGTCGGCCAGGGTGGCGCGGCGGATGTGCAAGGTGTCGTCGCTCATGATTTGTCCGGGTGATGTTTGTGCCGGGCGCGTGGATGCGCGTCGTCGTACACGCGCGCCAGATGCTGGAAATCCAGATGCGTGTAGATCTGCGTGGTGGCGATGTCGGCGTGGCCGAGCAGCTCCTGCACGGCGCGCAGGTCGCCGGACGATTCCAGCAGATGGCTGGCAAAGCTGTGCCGCAGCAGATGCGGATGCACGTTGCGCGCCATGCCTTCGCGCATGGCCAGCAGTTTCATGCGTTTTTGCACGGCGCGCTGGCTGATCGGCGCACCGTGGCGACCGGGGAAAACGGGCGTGGCCGGCGCGGGCGGCGCGCTTTGCGTGCGCCAGGCCTTGAGCGCGGCCACGGCAAAGCGGCCGACCGGCACGATGCGCGTTTTCGAGCCCTTGCCGAGCACGCGCACCATGCCTTCGTCCAAATCCAGATCGCGCCAGACGAGGCCGGTCAGCTCGGACAGGCGCAGGCCGGACGAATAAAACAATTCCAGCATCGCGCGGTCGCGCACGGCCAGCGCGTCGTCATCGTCGGCCAGGGCGACCAGTTGCGCGGCTTCGTCGGTGTCGAGCACTTCGGGCAGCTTGCGGCGCATTTTCGGGCCGCGCACGCCGGAGGCCGGATCGTGCGCGAGAACGCCTTCGGCGATCAGCCAGGCAAACAGGCTGCGGCAGGCCGACAACAAGCGTTGCAGGCTGGACGGCGCCAGTCCGTCGCGGTGGCAGTCGGCGACAAACCGGCGCACGTGATCGGGCGTGAGCGTGGCCATGTCGGCCACGCCGCGGGCATCCATCCACACCGTCAGCTTGGCCAGGTCGCGGCGGTAGGCGGCCAGCGTGTGCGGCGAGGGCGCGCGTTCGGCCGCCCAGCGCTGCAACCATGTGTCGACGGTGGCCTGCGGCGTCATCTCAGGCGCCGGTGGTGCGTTCCAGCGCGGTGGTGACGGCGTCGCCGATGAGCTTCAGGAACACGCCGCCCATGCCGGGATGGAACCGGTCGGGATCGTTGCTGCCGATGGCGAGCAGACCTTGCGCGCCCAGCTTGACCAGCGCCACCGAGTGCACGCGCTCGGCTTCGTCGCCGAACACTTCGGCGAGTTTTTCCGGCGCCAGGCGGCCCACCAGCGGCGTGTCACCGGCCAGAAAGTCGGCCAGTTCCGGCAGCGCGGAAGGCCCGGCCGGCAGATGCACCAGCCAGTCGGCGTGCACGGCGCCGACGCTGGGCCGGCGGAACAGCAGCAGGCGCACCAGATCGGTGTGGAAATCTTCGGTCAGGCCGGCCACCACGGCACGCATCACGCCGGCTTCATCGGCCGCGCGCAGCAGGCCGAGCACGAAGGTCTGCACGCGTTGCATGAGTTTTTCGTTGTCGCCGGCCACGCGGATGAGCTGCGCCAGGCGGCGTTCCAGCTCGGCGTTCTTGCGCCGCAGCGAATCGACCTGATAACTGGCCAGCGACGCGACTTCGCCCTCGGCGCGCGGCAGCTCCAGCGCGTGCGCCAGCTCCGGGTATTGCTTCAGGAATTGCGGATGCTGGCGCAGGTAGCCGGCCACATCGGCCGCTTCCAGAGGGGCATCGAGACGGGTTTCGCCCATGACCGGTTCCATGATGGTATGGCGCAAGTGTGCAGCCTCAGGGCGCGCGCTTCAACGGCCACTGGCCTTCATAGACGAAGGCGGCCGGGCCGGTCATGGCCAGGTGATGGCCTTTGCCGGCCCAGGCGATGTCGAGCGTGCCGCCGGGCAACGTGACGGCCACGCGCGCGTCGACCCGGCCGGCGCGATGCAGCGCCGCCATGGCCGCGCAGGCGCCGGTGCCGCAGGCCTGCGTCCAGCCGCTGCCGCGCTCGTGCACGCGCAGGTCGATGGCATCGCGCGAGCGCACCACGGCAAAACCGGCGTTGCAGCCTTCGGCGAAGCGTGCGTGCGCGGTGATGGCCGGGCCCAGTTGCGCCAGCGCCGGCGCGGCCAGATCGTCGACCACGGTCACGGCATGCGGGTTGCCCATCGACACGGCGCCGATGGTCAGTGTGCGGCCGGCGACGTCCAGCGCGTAGTCGACGGCCTCGGCCGGCGCGTCAAACGGGATGCGTGCGGGGGCGAAATCCGGTTCGCCCATGTCGACGGCCACGTTCAGCGCGTCGACCAGACGCACCGTGACCGGGCCGGACGGGCTTTCCAGCTCGACGTCCTCGTTCAGCGGCAACGCGCCGTCACGATGCAGCCACGCGGCCACGCAACGCACGCCGTTGCCGCACTGGCCGACCGCGTCGCCGTCGGCATTCCAGATGCCGTAATAAAACGCGCTGCGCCCGTCGCGCGGTTTTTCCACCGTCAGCAGCTGGTCGAAACCGACGCCGCGATGGCGATCGGCCATGGCGCGGATGGCGTCCGGCGTCAACGGCAACGGCGCCTCGCGCGCGTCGACGAGCACGAAGTCGTTGCCCAGGCCGTGCATTTTGGTGAAGGCGAGATTCAAGCCGGCGTATCCGTGAAACCCGCCTCAAGTATAGGCAACGCCGCCCCACGGCCACATGACCAAGGGTGTGGTCACGCCAAATTTCTGGCGTAGCGCCAGGCGTCGCAGCCGTCGGCGTAGTAGCCGCGATGCATGCCGAAGCGGTCGAAACCGGTGTGCTCGTAGAGCGCGATGGCCGGCGCGTTGTCCGTGCGCACTTCCAGTTGCAGGCGGTCGCAACCGCGGCGACGGGCCTGCGCGAGCACGGCATCCAGCAGTGCCCGGCCAACGCCGCGTCCGCGCGCGGCGGCGGCCGTGGCCAGCGAATACAGTCGCGCCGTGTGCGAGCCGCGGCGGAAAAACACCACGGCGGCACCGGCCAGGCGCTCGTCCAGCCACGCCGTCAGCACCACCGCGCTGGCGCTGCGGATGTGCGCGCGGTACTGGCGGCGGCTCAGGCGGTCGCTGTCGAACGTGGCTTCTTCCAGCGCCACGAGGGCGTCGAGGTCGGCCGGTTCGGCGGGGCGGATGACGGGTTGGGCGGGGGTGGTCACGCGCGTAATGTAGGCCGCTGCCGGCGCGCTGAAAAGAGCCTCATGGCGAGTGCATGAACGGGTTCGATATGACGTTTTCGCGCGGCCGCGCAAGGCACTTGCAGTTGCCCGCGGCTGTGCCAGACTGCGCGCGGCCGCCGCGACGTGCGGCGCCTGCCGACCGCCCTGGACGATGCGGCATCACTTCGTGTCGAGATGTCATGAGCCGTCTCATCATCGTCGTCGAAAAAGCCTCGGACTGGGGCTCATACTATCCCTCCGACGACGTCGTCATCGCGTCCGATTACCTGCGTACACCGGTGGTCAGCGACGAAAGCGTCCACGTCGTCAACCTGTGCCGAAATTATCGCTATCTGGGCACCGGCTATTACGTGTCGCTGCTGGCCGAGGCGCGCGGGCATCGCGTGGTGCCGACGGTGCGCACCATCAACGGCTTGTCGCGGCGCTCGCTGTACGGGCTGGACGTCAAGGACCTCAACCAGAAACTGGCCAATTTCCTGCCGGCGGGCGGGCGCGACACGACCGATCTGGGCGTGCTGGCGTACTTCGGCCAGACCGCCTATCCCGACCTGCAGGACCTGGCGCGGCAGGTGTTCGAGATGTTTCCGTGCCCGCTGCTGCGCATCGAGTTCCAGCGCGACCGGGTGTGGCAGATCAGCGCCATCAAGCCGGTCGGCCTGAACAGCCTGGATGACGACCAGGAAGACGCGTTCGCGGCCGCGCTGGAGCAGTTTTCGCGCAAATTGTGGCGCAAGCCGCGCTCGCGCAAGACCTATCGCTACGACCTGGCGATGCTGGTCAATCCGGACGAGAAACTGCCGCCGTCGGACAAGCGCGCACTGAAAAACTTCATTGCCGCCGGCAAGTCGCTGGGCATCGATGTCGACCCGATCACCCAGCACGATTTCACGCGCCTGGCCGAGTACGACGGCCTGTTCATCCGCGAAACCACGGCCATCGACAACCACACCTACCGTTTCGCGCACCGCGCCGAAAAAGAAGGCATGGCCGTCATCGACGACCCGGTATCGATCCTGCGCTGCACCAACAAGATTTTTCTGCACGACCTGATGCGCGCGCGCAAGCTGGCCGTGCCGCGCACCGCCATCATCTACCGCGACGACGGCAAGAAGCTGGACGAGCTGCCCGACCAGCTGGGCCTGCCGATCGTGCTGAAGATCCCGGACGGCTCGTTTTCGCGCGGCGTGGTCAAGGTGGAAAACCTGGCCCAGCTGCACACCGAATCGGCCAAGCTGTTCCAGCACAGCGCGCTGCTGATCGCGCAGGAATACGTCTACACCGAGTTCGACTGGCGCATCGGCGTGCTCAACGGCGAGCCGCTGTACGCGTGCCAGTACTTCATGTCGCGCGGCCACTGGCAGATCTACAACCATGCGGTGAAGGGCGCGCCGCGTCCCGGCGGCTGGCGTACGCTGGCCGTCGACAAAGTACCGGCCGAGGTGGTCAAGCTGGCACTCAAGGCCACCCACCCGATCGGCAACAGCCTGTACGGCGTGGACATCAAGGAAGTGCACGGTCGGCCGGTCGTCATCGAGGTCAACGACAATCCGTCGATCGACTCCGGCGTCGAGGATCAGGTCGCGGGCGAGGAGCTGTACCTGCGCGTGATGCGCGAATTCCTGCACCGCATGGAGCGCAAGCGCCTCGGCCTGGCGCACGGGCGCAAGGCCAAACCGGCCTGAATTTCGCGCCGCCGCATCAAGCCGGTCTTGCCGCGGCATGGATAATGGGCGCATGTGCAGCATCCCCGCCAGCATGGTGCATCTGCCTTGCGGAGCATGGTCGACCGTGCTCGATTGCCTGTGCGCGCGCTTTCCGCATGTCGACCGCGACCGCTGGCTGGCCCGCATGCGCCGTGGCCAGGTGCACGACGCGCAAGGCCGGCCGCTGGCCGAGGATGCGCCGTATCAACCCGGCCTGTGCGTGCATTATTTTCGCGAGGTGGATGACGAGCCGGCCATCCCGTTGACGGAAACGCTCGTGTATCGCGATGCGCATCTGGTGGTTGCCGACAAGCCCCCGTTCTTGCCGGTGCAGCCGGCCGGCCGGTTTGTGCGCGACACCCTGCTGGGCCGCCTGCAACGGCGTCTGGATTGCCCGGATCTGGTGCCCTTGCATCGCATCGACCGGGCCACGTCGGGACTGGTGCTGTTTTCGCCCGACCCCGGCACGCGCGCGACGTATCAGGCACTGTTTCGCGAACGCCGGATCGAAAAACGCTACGAAGCCCTGGCGCCGCCGCTGCCGCAACGGGCGTTTCCGCTGACACGGCGCACGCGCATCGTTCGCGGCGAGCCGTTTTTTCGCATGTGCGAAACCGACGGCCCGGCCAACAGTGAAACCCGCATCGACGTGCTTGATCGCGGCCGCGAGTGGTGGCGCTACGCCCTGTTTCCGGTCACCGGACGCAAGCATCAATTGCGCGTCCACATGGCCGCGCTGGGCGCCCCCATCCGGCACGACCGCTGGTATCCGCAACCAACCCCCGAAGCGCCCGACGACCTGTCCCGCCCGCTCGGCTTGCTGGCACGCGAACTGATCTTCGTCGATCCGCTGGATGGGCAAGTGCGCCATTTCGTCAGCCAGCGCCAAGACGCCTTTGACTGAGGTCCGTCGGGGGCCTGGTCAGGGTTTTCTCAGTGCCCCGTGCTCGTCGCCGTGGCTGGCATGGCGGGTGACAAATAGGCCGGCCCGGTGGATGCGCGGGTCGGTGTGGCGGCGGCCGGCGCTGGCGCGGATGTTGCGGGCGCGGGGACGGGCGCGGCGGCCGGTGCCGTGGCGTGGCTGGTGGCGCGTACCAGCGGGCCCTTGTTGCCGCACGCGGACAAGGCCAGCGTGGCGACACACAAAGTCGTGGCAAGAAGGATTCGTCGCATGGCAAACATCCGCAGTAGTCGCGGGCAGTATAGAAAGCCCGCGCCTCCGGTTGCCAGCGCAGCGCGCGGTCAACGCGCCGCGCGTGCGCGCGAGGTCCGCCACACCGCTTGCGGGTGCTGTCGTGGCGGCTTGATCCGCTTCAGCAAGCGCAACGGCAACCCCATGTCCAATACCAGCAGCACCAGCAACGGGGACGCCACCAGCGCCAGTGCCGGCCCCCAGCCAAAACCGGCGGTCCATGCCGGCAACGGTGTCATGGCCAGCAACGCGCTGCCGATGCCCAGCCATGCCAGCGCCATGCGGCGACGCCGGTGCAAGGTGCCTGTGCGACTATTCGAAAACGCCATGACGAACCCTCCTGCGAAACGGATGGTCAGCGTGCCGCGCGGTCATCTCAGAAGCTGCGACGGCTACAATGGCCACCCGATCAGGAGAGCGTCATGTCGACCGCCCGCTTTGCCGTCTTCGGCCACCCCATCGCGCATTCGTTGTCGCCCGCCATCCACGCCGCGTTCGCGCGCGAGTTCGGCATCGACCTCGAATACACCACGATTGATGCCGCGCCGGACGCCTTTGCCGACACCGTGCACGCGTTTTTTGCCGCCGGCGGACGCGGTGCCAACGTCACCCTGCCGCACAAGGCCGCCGCGCTGGCGCTGGCCGACAGTGCCAGCCAGCAAGCCACGCGCGCCGGCACCGCCAACGTGCTCACGCCGCAGGCCGCCGGCACGCTGGCCGCGCACAACACCGACGGTGATGGCATGGTGCGCGACATCACCGAGCGCCACGCGGAAGACCTGCGTGACCGCGACGTGCTGCTGCTGGGCGCCGGCGGCGCGGCGCACGGCGTGGCGTGGTCGCTGCTCGATGCCGGCATCCGCAGCCTGACCATCGTCAATCGCACCGCCGCGCGCGCCGACGAGTTGTACGACCGCATCGGCGATCCGGCGCGCGTGCATACGCGCTACTGGGAAGATCTGGCCGACAGTGGCAGCTTCAACCTCATCGTCAACACCACCTCGGCCGGCGTCACCGGCAGCGCGCTGGATCTGCCATCGCGCCTCATGGGCCAGCGCGCGCTGTGCTACGACCTGTCCTACGGACCGGCCGCGATCAACTTTCTGGCCTGGGCCGAAGGCGCCGGCGCGCGGCTGGCGCTGGACGGGCTGGGCATGCTGGTGGAAACCGCCGCCGACGCGTTCGAGCTGTGGCACGGCAAGCGCCCCGCCACCGACCCGGTGTACCGGATGCTGCGCGGATGAATGAAGCGACGGAAGTCGTGGTGTTCGACTTCGATCTCACCCTGACGCGTTGGGACATGACCGACGTGTTTTGCCGCTGGCTGCTCAAGCGCAGCCCGTGGCGCATGGCCATGATGTGGCTGAGCGCCCCGTTTTTGGCCGCGTTGTTGCTGTTCCGACGCACGCGCGCGCTGCCCGGTCGCTACGCCATCTGGGTGGCGACATGGGGCCGCGATGCCGCGTCATTGCCGGCATGGGTCGACCGCTATCTCGACAGCCTGCCGGGCGGCGGGCAGGCAGCCTTGTTGCCGCAAGGGCTGGCACGCGTGCATGAACACCTCGCCGCCGGTCAGCGCGTCATCATCGCCACCGGCTGCATCCGTCCGTTGGTGGCCGCGTTGCTGCACAAGGCCGGGCTGGGCAAGCTGCCGCTCGTCGCTTCCACCCTGCGCCCGCGGCTGGGCGGACTGGTGCACGCCGAACATTGCTACTGGCACAACAAGCCGGTGATGCTGGCCGCGCGCGGTTTCACGCCGCCGTGGGCCGCCGTCTACACCGACCATCACGCCGACCTGCCGCTGCTGCACCAGGCACAAGTTGGTTATCTGGTCAGCCCCACGCCGGAAACCTTGGCGCGCGTGCAAAAAGCCCTGTCATCGCCGCCGATGGTGCTGGATTGGCGCTGACTCCAGCGAAACACTCTGTCCGAGCCGCTCCCGCACCAAATCGCGTAACCCGCAATCGTAGGAGCGCGCCTGCGCGCGATGGCTTGAGGTTTCCGCCTATCGCGCGCAGGCGCGCTCCTACCATTTATTTTGAGAGGTTTGGCGGCTTTGTGGCGGGCGGTGCTGACGGTGTGGGGTCAGGTTTTTTCGCGACCAGCGGCTGCTTCTACGCCGCATTCAGCCCTTCAGCGCCTGATCTTTGATCTCGACATAATGCGCGGCCGAATAATCGAGCTGCGCGATTTCGCGCTCGCTCAAGTCGCGCAATTTGCGCGCGGGGTTGCCGGCCCACAGTTCGCCCGTGCCGACGTGCTTGCCCGGCGTGACCAGCGCGCCGGCGCCGATGAACGCGTGTGGTTCGATGATCACGCCGTCCAGCACGCTGGCATGCATGCCGATCAGGCAAGTGTCGCCGACCGTGCAGGCGTGCAGAATCGCGCCGTGGCCGATGGTGACGTCCGCGCCGACGTGGCAGGCCCGGCCGCCGGGCGAATACGGTCCGTCGTGGGTGACGTGGATGACCACGCCGTCCTGCACGTTGCTGCGCGCGCCGATGCGGATGGCCTGCACGTCGCCGCGGATCACGGCCATGGGCCAGACGGATACGTCATCGCCCAGTTGCACGTCACCGATGACGACGGCTGAATCATCGACATAGATGCGCGCGCCCAGAACGGGATGGATGCCTTGCCAGGATCGAATCGAAGTCATACGCGCATTGTAGTCAGTGCGGCCAGTCACCGGCTTCCAGCGCGCGCCGCGCATGGCGGTAGCCGACCTCGATGGCGCGGTCGTACGCCTTCCATTCGAGCAGTCCGACATCGCTCATGGCCGGCGTCAGCAGATGGTCGGCCAGCTCGCGTCGCCGCGCACTGGCGGCTTCCGAATTGACCATGCCGGCGCGCAGCAGCACCGGCAGCACGCCGGGACGCACGTGGCGCCACAGCTGCATGAACACGCGCCACGCCGATGGCAGCGCGTGTTCCTCGATGCGCGCGCCCACGGCGTCATCCGCGCTGATGTCGCAGGCGATGATGGTGGCCAGACCGGCGTCGCGCATCACGTCGGTCGGCAGGTTGTTGATGACCGCGCCATCCACGTACACCTGTCCGTGATGCAGCACCGGCGGCAGGATGCCGGGAATGGCGCTGGATGCGCGCAGCCAGTACCACAGCTTGCCGGCGCGGCGTACCTCGGCGTGGCCGCTGGTGAGGTTGGACACCATGCAGAAATACGGCAGCGGCATGTCCTCGATGTCGCGCTCGCCATAAGCCTCGCGCAGCAGGTTGACGGTGCACCGGCCGCGATTCAGGGCCACCAGCGGCACGGTGCGGTCGCCCAGCGGATGGTTGTCGACAAACGCGTGCCGATAGGCCGCGTACAGTTGTGCGTCGTCCCATTCCAGCGCCACGCCGGCACCGATGATGGCGCCGATGCTGGTGCCGCCCACGGCGTCGATTTCGATGCCGGCCTCGCGCAGCGCGCGCACCACGCCGATGGCGGCAAACCCGCGCGCGCCGCCGCCGGAAAACACCAGCCCGGTGCTGTGCCGCGTGAGCAATCGTGCCAGCCGCGCCAAGTCGCGCTGCTGGCAACCGCGGCGTACGTGATGTTGCGCCGGCGGACGCGTGAACGCGCCGTGCCAGCGCCGCGCCGCGCCCGGCAACACGTGGTCGTCCGGATGCAGCAATAACAGGTGACGCGGGCGTTGCCACGCGGCCTGCGGGTCCTGTGCCGCGCGGTCGGGCCAGGCTTCTTCATGGCGCCCGGCGTTGACCACCAGCAACAGCGCGTCAGCCTGACGCCGGCACAGCTCGCGCCACACCGGATTGGTGCCCTCGTCGACGTACAGCACGAAGCGCACTTCGCTTTCGCGCTCGGCGAACCAGCTCGACTCGCGCGAGCAGCCCATGGCCGCGTCGACCAGCAGGCAATCGCCAAACGGCAGCAGCGCCTGGCGCAAATCCTCGGCCAGCGCGCGCACCGGCACGTGGCGGTCGAACGGCAACACGGCAAACGTGCGCGGCAACAGTTGCGGCGGGTGCGTGCCTTCTTCGAGCAGGCGTTCGAGCGCGCCTTGCGCGGCACCCAGAATGGCCTGCGGATGCTGGCGGATCAGCGCGTCGAAACCGGCGCGCGGCAGGCGCAGCAATTCCGAATCGCGCAAGGCGCGCACGTCGAACGGGCGTGTCTGGCGCGTCAAGAGACTGAACGCGCCGACCGTTTCCGAGGTGCCGACCAGGCTGACCAGCTGCGGCGTCCCGCCGGCCTCAGGCACGCGGAACGCGCCCAGCGAACCCGACTTCAGCACATACAGCGCATCGGCCGGCTCGCCGCGCTTGAACAGCAACTGGCCGCCCGGCACCCACACCGGCGCCAGCTCGCGCTCGACCGCCGCCAGCTCGGCTTCGCTCAGGCGGCCGAACACCATGTTGCGGCGCAGCAGGTTGTACGTGTCGAGCTGGCCTGAAGCCATGCGCGTGAATCCTCATGCGGCCGATACCCGCAGCTTCGATTCTAGCCAAAAGCCGCCACCGGCAGCCGGTCCCCGGTGAACGTCCGGCGTGCCGGCAGGAAAGCGGGCGTTTCCGTGTCGGCACGCCGGATCGGCTTGATTTCGGCCGATGGCGGCACCACGCTTGAACCCTCTCCAAACCCGACACCGCGCGCATGACGCCCACCAACCCCCTGCTGGCCGACACCGATCTGCCGGCGTTTTCCGCCATCCGTCCCGAGCATGTCGAACCGGCCGTCGACGCCATCCTGGCCGATTACCGCGCTGCCATCGATGCCATCACCGATGCTTCGTCGCCGGCCACGTTCGACACCGTGATGCTGGCCCAGGAACGGCTGGACGCGCGCCTGACCCGCGCCTGGGCGCCGGTCGGGCACCTGCATGCCGTGGCCGACACGCCGGCGCTGCGCAAGGCCTACATGGCCGCCGAAGAAAAGATCACCGATTTCGGCAGCGAAACCGGACAGAACCGCGCGCTGTACGCCGCCGTCAAGGCCGTGGCCGAGCGCCAGGCCGATGCCGCGCCGGCCGAACACGCCGCGCTGACCCACGCGCTGCGCGATTTTCGCCTGTCCGGTGTGGCGCTGGAAGAACCCGCGCGCAGCCGCTTTCGCGCCATCGCCACCGAGCTGTCCAAGCTGACGACGGATTTTTCCAACGCCGTGCTGGACGCCACCGACGCCTGGCAGCATCACATCACCGACGCGCGCGATCTGGCCGGCATCCCGCCTTCGGGTCGCGCCGTGTTGCGCGAATACGCGCGCGAAAAAGGGTTGGACGGCTATCTGGTCACGCTGCGGCATCCGTCCGTGCTGGCCGTGCTGACCTACGCCGACGACCGGAGCTTGCGCGAAAAAGTCTATTGGGCCTACGGCACGCGCGCGTCCGACCAAGGGCCGCAGGCAGGGCGTTTCGACAACAGCGAGCGCATCAAAAAAATCATGGCCCTGCGCCATGAGGGCGCGCAGTTGCTGGGTTTTGCCAACGCCGCCGAAGAATCACTGGCGACCAAGATGGCCGACACGCCGGCCACCGTACTGGCCTTTCTGGACGACCTTGTCCAGCGCGCGCGTCCGGTCGCGCAGCGCGAGCTGGACGAGCTGCGCCAGTACGCCCACGCCACGCTCGGGCTGGACACGCTTGAACCGTGGGACGTCAGCTGGGCATCGGAAAAACTGCGCCGCGAACGCTACGCGCTGGACGAGGAAGAACTCAAAGCCTACTTCCCGGCGCCGGCCGTCATCGACGGCTTGATGGCGCTGATCACGCGCCTGTACGGCATCACCCTGCGGCAGAAAAACGACGTCGACACCTGGCATCCGGACGTGCGCTACTACGAGCTGGTGGACGCCGACGGCCATGCGTTTGCCGGCCTGTACATGGATCTTTACGCGCGCGCCGGCAAACGCGGCGGCGCGTGGATGGACGTGTGCCGCCCGCGCCTGCGTGATGGCGACAAGTTGACCGCGCCCATCGCCTTCCTGACCTGCAACTTCGCCCCGCCCACGGCCGACGCGCCCGCATTGATCACGCACGACGACGTGCAGACGCTGTTCCACGAATGCGGCCACTGCCTGCATCACCTGCTGACCGAAGTCGATCTGCCCTCGGTCGGCGGCATCGACGGCGTGGAATGGGACGCGGTGGAACTGCCCAGCCAGTTCATGGAAAACTTCTGCTGGGATCGCACCACGCTGGATTTGTTCGCGCGCCACTACCAGACCGGCGAACGCCTGCCGGACGCGCTTTTCGAACGCATGTTGTCCGCGCGGCACTACCACGCGGGCATGTTCCTGGTGCGCCAGCTGGAGTTCGCGCTGTTCGATTTTCGCCTGCATCTGGACTACGACCCGGCGCAGGGTGCGCGCGTGGTGCAGACGCTGGAAGCCGTGCGCCATCAGGTGGCGGTTGTGCATCCGCCGCACTGGCACCGTTTTGCGCATGCGTTCACGCACATCTTCGGCGGCGGCTACAGCGCCGGCTACTACAGCTATCTGTGGGCCGAAGTGCTCTCGGCCGATGCGTTCTCGAAGTTCGAGCAGGCCGGCGTGATCGACCGCGCCACCGGCGACGCGTTCCGTCGCGAGATCCTTTCGCGCGGCGCCACGCGCCCGGCGCTGGACAACTTCATCGCGTTCCGCGGCCGCGCGCCGCAGCC
>DASVGR010000042.1:0-8140 GCA_036379395.1 Rhodanobacteraceae bacterium
CAGGAAATCACCTGGGCTGATTTTGAAAAAGTGATGCTCGTCGCCGGCACGGTGACGCGCGTGGAAGCCTTTCCCGAGGCGCGCAAGCCGGCGTGGAAAATCTGGGTGGACTTCGGTCCCCACGGCGAGCGCAAGACCAGCGCGCAAGTCGCGGCACTGTACGGCCCGGATGATCTGCTGGGGCGACAGATCGTCGGTGTCATCAACTTTCCCGAAAAGCAGATCGGGCCGTTCCGCTCGCAATTTTTGCTGACGGGTTTTCCAACCGACGACGGCGTGGTCATCACCACCATCGAGCGCACCGTGCCGAACGGCACGCGCATGGCCTGAAAACGCGCTTCAATGCGCCGCGGACCGGCGATCCAGCCAAACCTCCAATCCCTGCGCGTTGAGTTCGGCATCGAAGATCAGCGTTTGCCGGATGTCGGATGCCGGCAGTTGGCAACCGTGTGCCTGTGCGCGCTGCACGTACAACTGCGCCAACGCCTCGACCAAGGTGGCGTGGCGATCGGCGGTGCGCGCGTGCTGGTTGGCGATGTCGACCATGGCGTCGATCACTTCGTGCAGATCATCGGCCAGTTTGGCCACGTTGCGCACCGGCCCGAAGTGGGTCAGGTAAATGGCCGGCGGCTGCAGGGCCACCAGTCGGCGGATGGAGGCGTGCAACGCGTCGGGATCGAACTGGATGGGGGTGGTCGTGGGGATGATGAACGCGCCCTGGTCGGTGTCCAGTTCGCGGTAGGAAAGACCGAACGTGTCGCCGCTGAAAACGCAGCCGCTCAAGGTGTCGTGGATGGCATTGTGATGGCGCGCGTGCCCCGGTGTGTCGAGGCAGCGCAGGATGCGGCCGGCGAGATTCACCTCGAAACCGTCGGGCGCTTCAATGACGCGCTCGGTCGGCACCGGCGCGAGCTTGCCGTAGCTGCGCTGCATTTCCTCGTCGCCGTACACGGCCGTGGCGCCGGCCCACAGTCTGGATGGATCGATCATGTGGCGTGCGCCGCGCGGATGCACGACGAGTTTGGCATTCGGCAGCGCGGCCATCAGCTTGCCCGCACCGCCGGCGTGGTCCAGATGCACGTGGGTGAGGATCAGGTAATCGACGTCGGCCGGCGTCAGCCCGGCATCCTTGAGCGCGGCCAGAAGGCGTGGTTGCGCGTGGTTGGTGGCGCAGTCGATGAAGGCGGCACGACCTTCGTGGACCACAAGGTACGCCGCGTCAAAACGCGGGCGCTGAAAGCCGGTGTCGATGGTGGTGATGCCGAAATCGTTCATGCGTGGACCTTGTGCGCAAACAGGCCCACAGCATAAGCCATCAAGCCTGCGCCAACGCGTCAGTCGGCGTCGCGGCGCAGGGCGTAGACGCTGGTGTGCAACGCGTTGACGCCAGCGTCGGCAAATGACGGCTGGTCGGCCAGGATATCGCGCCGTTCGAGCTGCTCGATGGCAAAGCGCCTGCCGAGCAGGGACTTCATGATGGTGGCGTCCACCGAAAATGGCGGGCCGTCCATGTCGGCTTGCGGATATTCCAGCGTGATCATCAACCCGCGGCAACCGGGTCGCAGGCGCCCGTACACCTTGCGCGCATAGTGATCGCGCATGGCCGGGGGCAGGGCGATGATGGCGGCGCGATCGTAGACCGCATCGACGCTGGCGAGCGTTTCATCGTCCAGGCCGAACACGTCGCCCTGGATGATTTCGATCGCACCGGCGACGTAATGGTGGCCCAGCGGCGAATCGTGCTCGTGCGCCTCAAGACGGTTTTCACGCAGAAACTGCGCGATGGCAATCGGCGACAGTTCCACGCCCAGCACGCGATGGCCCTGCGCGGCCAGCCAGGGCATGTCCAGCGACTTGCCGCATAGCGGTACCAGCACCTTCGCGCCGGGCGACAACGCCAACGCCGGCCAATGTTTCAGCAGCAGCGGAAACGGACGGTCGTGATGAAAACCGGTGCGCCCGTCGCGCCAGCGTTGCAACCAGAATTCCGTTTGCATGGTTCGGGCTCCGTCAGGGAAAACCAAAGGCCGGCTGTGCCGGTGCCAAACAGGATCGGACCAAGCCTGCATCGGTGCAAGCGGCGACCATGGGATGCGGCATGAACGCCTTCGGCAACACCGCGACTATCATGGCGCGCATGACCACGCGACGATCATCATCCCGGCTGGGCGGCCTGGCCTTGGCCGGCATCAGCATTTTTGCGTCGACCTGCGCGCTGGCCCAGTTCTATCGCCATGACCTCGACTGGGTTGCCGTGCCTTTGAGCTTTTATCTGCTCGGCCCGGGCGGCCTGTGGCTGCGTGCGGCCTACTTCGTGATGGCGGCGTCGCTGACTCTGCTTGGCATCGGTTTGTACCGGGAGCTTTCGGCACCGGCCAGAAGCGCCGCGCCGTTGCTGCTCTTCATCGTCGCGGCCGTCGCCTTGTGCGTCGTGGCAGTGGCCGATACCAACACATGGGCGCATCTGGCCACCTTCCACGGATTCATCCACGGCGTGGCCGCGCAAACGACTTTTCTGTGCGTCACCGTGGCCATGCTGCTGCAAGCGGCGCGCATGCGCCTGGACGCGTATTGGCGGCCGCGGTTCAAGCGGGCGCTGGCTGGCGCGACGGTATGCTTCGTCGCCTTGTGGGTGCAAGGTTTGTGGCGTGCCTTGCCGCGCGGCTTGAGCCAGAAAGTGCTGGTGCTGATGATTCTGGCGTGGCTGGCGACCGTAGCTTTGACACTCTGGCGCGACGATCGCAGCCCTGCCGCAAAAGCGGCAAGGTTGCCAAGATGATCGTCCACGCCGCCCATCACGAGGTATTTTCACGATGACCATGATTCCGCTTTCCATCCTCGATCTGTCGCCCATCAACGAAGGCGGCTCGGCCGGCGAGTCCATTGCCAATACGGTGGACATCGCCCGACACGCCGACCGCTGGGGCTTCACGCGCTACTGGATGGCTGAGCACCACGGCATGCCCGGCATCGCCAGCGCGGCCACATCGGTACTGATCGGCCACGTCGCCGGCGCCACCTCACGTATTCGCGTGGGTGCGGGCGGCATCATGCTGCCCAACCATTCGCCGTTGGTGATCGTTGAACAATTCGGCACGCTCGATGCCATCTACCCCGGCCGCATCGACCTTGGCCTGGGACGCGCGCCCGGTTCGGACCAACTGACCGCCATGGCCTTGCGCCGCAACCTGATGGCCGACCCGGACGCGTTTCCGCGCGACGTCGCGGAGCTGGTGGCGTATTTCGAAGGCAAGGCGCGGATTCATGCAGTGCCGGGGAAAGGGCAGTCGGTGCCGATCTGGATCCTCGGCTCCAGCCTGTTCGGCGCCCAGCTCGCGGCTGCGCTGGGCCGGCCCTACGCCTTCGCATCGCACTTTGCGCCGGCACAGATGATGGACGCGATCGCCGTCTACCGCTCGCGCTTCCAGCCCTCGCGTTACCTCGACAAACCCTACGTCATGCTCGGCTTCAACGTAGCCGCGGCCGACACGGACGAAGCAGCGCATTACCTGGCATCATCGTGGCAACAATCCTTCGTCAATCTGCGTTCCGGCCACCCCGGCCGTTTGCCGCCGCCGGTGGAAAACTACGTCGAATCACTGCCGCCACAGCAACGCCGAATGCTCGACCAGGTGCTGTCATGCGCCGCCATCGGCTCGCCAACCACCGTCGCCAACGGCATCCGCGCCTTCATCAAACAGACGGGTGCCGACGAGCTGATGTTGACCAGCAACATGTACGACCATGCGGCGCGGTTGCGGTCGTACGAGATCGTGGCTGGATTGATCGGGGCCGATTGAACGGGGGAGTCAAATCGACCCGTTTTCACTTCCCAGTGTCAATGTGCTTGCGGCCATGTCGCGGAAGGGTGCCAGGTGATGCGTTGCCACCAGCATGATGTGGTCGCTACGGTATTCGGCAAGCAGGGATACCAGCGCCTCGCATGAAGCGGCGTCGATTTCGTTGGTTGGCTCGTCGAAAAGCAAGACCGTTGGCGCGGCGATCAACGTTGCCGCCAGCAGGATTTTCTTGGCCATCCCGGCCGAAAGGCTGCCCATGGGAACGTCCATGACATCACTCAGATGCAGCCGTTGCACTACCCGCCTGCGATAGTCCTGATCGCGACGGCTCGCGGGGTACAGTGACAGCACGAAGTCGATCAGCAGGCCCGCGCGCAGCCAGGCAAGCGCAGGCGGCGCGCTCGGGGCCAGCACGACCCGGTCGGAGCGCCTGGGCAGAGGCGCATCTCCCAGTTGGATGGTTCCGCTCATGGGCGGCAAGGCGCCCGCGATCGCCCGCAACAGGGATGTTTTGCCGATGCCGTTGGGCCCGGTCACGAGGTGCAGGCCCGGCCGAAATGCGTGGGAAATCTCCCTTGCCGCACCGAACGGCAGCGTCAATGCATGCAGCCGGAGGCACTCGATGGCACTCATGTCATCGTTGTCGTAGGAGCGCGCCTGCGCGCGATGGGTCCTGGCGCGCCGGAGGTGTTCGGCGATACTCATGTCAGCGTCACCATCAGGAGAATCAACGTGATGGCAAAGTGCGCGATCGGTGTCAACCATCTCATCACTTTGTGTGGCCAAGAGGCGGCCAGCGCTCCCAGCACGAACAGGGCGGCATAGATGTACAGCGTGCAGGACGGCAGGACGCTGGCCGATGTCCCGTCCGGCAAGGCGTGGCTTGCGATCACCCACGACACACAAAGGCACACGACGAACAGGGCGGCAGGCAGCCCTGCCGCGAGTGCCGTGACACGCCACCGGAACCGATGGTGACCGGCAAGAAAATCCAGCCGGTCCAGCACGGTATCGCGGATCATCATGGGCAGCCGATACAGAACGGCCGACGCCACTGCCGTCAATCCGATCAGCAGCGCCGTGGCCAGGTCCACGCCAGGCGCGTGCCCGGCGAGCAGCATCAATGCCAGCGCCCATGCGCCGAACAGGCAGGCACCGCGAACGACCAGACTGTCACGCAATACGTTTGCCGAGACTGGCAAAACAAGGGCACTGGCTATTGCCAGTCGTTCATCGAATGCGCGTCTGTGTCCAGTGATCGGCCCTGTTGAAAGACGCCGTGGCCGCATGCTGATGGCCATGGCCGCAGTCAGCACCGTCACGCCCAGCAACGCAACGGCCCCCGACGTACTTTGTGGTTCGATCAGCACCAACACCAGCAAGGGCAAAGCCATGATCGCCGCGTGACGGTACGCCCCGCGCAGCAACAGCACATTGAGCACCAGGCCCGTGCCGATCATCACCAAGTACGACACGCATGCGACCAGCGCCTGCATGGGTGGCTGGCGGCTCCAAAGCATGCAAAGCACCCATGCCAACGGCAACCAGAGCACCGAGTAGCACTGCAAGGCGATGAGCACATCGGCGTGCCAGACGGCACGCTTGGGGATCGGCAGTATCGAGAGAAAGGAGTCGGCCTCCCGCATGAAGATCAAGCGGCGCAACGACCACAACAACCCCAGCGTCACCAGCTGCCAGCCGAGCACCACGCCGAGCCGTTCAACTGGCGCGGTTTGCGCGGAGGCGAGCGCCATCAGGCCGTTCGCCAGCACAACCACCATCCCCGCGATGGCCAACACGCCAAGTACGCCCAAAAAGGCCACCACGGTGATCGCGGTACGCCCCAGGCCTTGAAACCGGTCGGCCGCGCCCTGCAGGAAATGCAGCTGGCGCAGGCGCGCGTAGCTCAAACTCATCACTCGAGTATCGCAGAAGTATCTTGCCGACTCACGTCATGCCATGCGTCAAGCACGCTCACGCGTATCGCCGCGTGCCGATGTTGCAAACACGATCATGCGTCCACGGAACGGGTTGTGCGAGGGCATTGAAACGGCACGGCAGGGAATCGCCGATGGCGCATTGTGGCAAGCGCCATCGGCGATGGGCGGTCGTGCTTTTGCCGCGGAGGCGTGCCTCAGTGGTCGTGCACGAAATCGTTCATGTCGCTCAGCACCTCATCGGCGGCATCGGACAGTTCGTGTCCCTCACGCGCGCAATGGCGGATCTTGGCTTTCACGACTTTGCCGGGGTCGCGAAAGATGAACTCCATGCACACTTCGGCCTGGGCAAGATGGCCGCCGGCAAACGGAATCCAGCGTTTGGCGGTGTTGGCGCGCTCGACATGGTAGGTCGCCACTTCCACCTGCAATACCGGGGCACTGGCCTTGCCGGAACACGCGTCCTTGATTGCCGCCGGCAAGTCTTCCTTGACCACGTCCCGCAGTTTGTGGTCGAAGCTGTGCGCAAGGTTCTTGTAGGTCGACAGCTGGCAACGGTAGTTGGCCAGCCGGGTTTCGGGGGCAATCCAGTACCAGTGGATGTCATCGCCTTCCTGCATGTCGGCATAGTGGGTGATGATGCCTGTGCCGTCGGTCTTGAGATCGTCTTGAAGATCACTGTTGATCGAGGTGGCGGCAACCGCCTGGAATGCCAGCAAGGCCAGGGCCGGGATCAGGGCCAGATAGCGATAGCGCATGAAAACTCCTTGTGAATGGATGATGCGTGAACATCCGTGTCACACCCCTGCACACATGATCCTGCCTTGTCGTTTCACATGCCTGCAAAGCGGCATTCCCCAGAGCGATCCACGCCCGCCCAGTCTAGCAGGGGCGGGCGTGGACCAAGGCACGGGCAAGGCGTTTTCTTACAGCACTTCGAATACCCCGGCGGCGCCCATGCCGGTGCCGATGCACATGGTCACCATGCCGTATTTCTGCTTTTTCTGGCGCATGCCGTGAACCATGGTGGCGATGCGGATGGCGCCGGTGGCGCCCAGGGCATGGCCGAGGGCGATGGCGCCGCCGTGCGGGTTGACTTTGGCCGGGTCAAGGCCGAGGTCGCCGATGACGGCCAGTGACTGGGCGGCGAAGGCTTCGTTGAGTTCGATCCACTCCATGTCGTCCTGCTTCATGCCGGTGGCCTTGAGGGCTTTCGGAATGGCTTCCTTGGGACCGATGCCCATGATTTCCGGCGGCACGCCGGCGACGGAGAAACCGACAAAGCGCGCCAGCGGCGTGAGGTTGTATTCCTTGATGGCTTTTTCGCTGGCCAGGATCATGGCGCCGGCGCCGTCGGACATCTGCGACGAGTTGCCGGCGGTGACGCTGCCGTCGCGCTTGAACACGGTGCGCAGCTTGGCCAGCACCTCGGGTGTGGAGCCGGCACGCGGGCCTTCGTCCTTGCTGATGAGGCGGCTGTCGGTGCGGATGGAACCGTCGGCGGCGGGGAAGCGGTCGTCGAGCGTGAACGGGGTGATTTCGGCGTCGAAACCGCCGTTGGCCTGGGTTTCCAGGGCGCGGCGGTGGCTTTCGGCGGCGAAGGCGTCTTGCGCTTCGCGGCTGATCTTCCAGCGCGTGGCGACGTTTTCGGCGGTGATGCCCATGCCGTAGGCGATGCCGATATTTTCGTCGTTGAAGATGGCCGGGTTCATCTGCACCTTGTGGCCCATCATCGGCACCATGCTCATCGACTCGGTACCGCCGGCGATCATGAGGTCGGCTTCGCCCAGGCGGATGCGGTCGGCAGCCATGGCCGCGGCCTGCAAACCGGACGAGCAGAAGCGGTTGACGGTGACGCCAGGCACGGAGTCGGGCAGGCCGGCCAGCAGCAGGCCGATGCGCGCCACGTTCATGCCTTGCTCGGCCTCGGGCATGGCGCAGCCGATGATGACGTCCTCGATGCGCGCCGGGTCGATGGACGGGCATTGCGTCATCACGGCACGGATGACGTGCGCCAGCAGGTCGTCGGGGCGCGTGTTGCGGAATACGCCGCGCGGCGCCTTGCCGACCGGCGTGCGGGTGGTGGCGACGATGTAGGCGTCTTGCACTTGTTGGGTCATGGGATGATCTCTCGTTGACATTCCAGCCGTGGCCGGAACCTTGATGCGTTGTTTCCGGCGCGGGCCGGAATCCCGATGGGCTGGCTCAGTTGCGCAGCGGCTTGCCGGTTTTCATGGTGTGGGCAATGCGCTCCTGCGTTTTCGGCGTCTGCGCCAGCTCGACGAAGTGCTTGCGCTCGATTTCGAGCAGCCACTTTTCGTCCACTTCGCTGCCGCGCTCGATGTTGCCGCCCGACAGGGTGTCGGCAATGCGCGAGGCGATTTCCATGTCGTGTCCGGAAAT
>DASVGR010000043.1:0-30154 GCA_036379395.1 Rhodanobacteraceae bacterium
GCCCAGCTTGTCCACCAGACCACGCTCCAACGCCTGCTTGCCGGTCCACACGCGGCCCTGCGCGACGGCGTCGACGGCCGAGTAACTCATGCCGCGCGCCTGGGCCACGCGGCTGACGAAATCGTGATAACCCTTGTTGATGGTGGCCTGCACCATGGCCGCCACGCGCGGATCAAGCGGCCGGGTGACGTCGAACGCGCCCGCCAGCGGCCCCACGCCGACGCCGTCACTGTGGATGCCCAGTTTGGCCAGCGTGCCGGGCACGCTGTACAGCATGCCGAAGATGCCGATGGAACCGGTGATGGTGTTCGGCTCGGCGTAGATGGTGTTGGCATCCATCGAGATCCAGTAGCCGCCGCTGGCGGCCACGTCGCCCATCGACACCACGACCGGCTTGCCGGCCTTGCGCGTCAACGCCACTTCGCGGCGGATGTTTTCGGCCGCGAACACCTGGCCCCCGGGTGAATCCACGCGCAGCACCAGCGCCTTGACGCGCTTGTCCAGCCGCGCGCGACGGATCAGCGCCGCGGTGGACGCGCCGCCGATGCGGCCGGGCGGCTGCATGCCGGCGACGATGTCGCCTTCGGCCACCACCACGGCCACGTCGGCCTGCGTGCCGCGCACGGGATGCGGGTCAACGTCGGCCAGGTAGCCGTGCATGTCCACTTCGCGGATGCCCTGCCCGCGGTCGCCGGCCGGCACGCCCTGCTTGCGCAGCATCACCAGCAACTGGTTGCGCGTGGCCAGGCCGTCGACGAGGCGCAGGTTTTGCGCCACCTTGGCCAAGTCGCCACCGGCACTTTCCACGCGCTCGGGAAACGTCGAAATTTCCGCTTGCAGCGTGGTCGGATCAAGGCGGCGCAGCTTCGCCACAGTGTCGATCCATTGCGTCCACAAACCGCCCATCCAGTAGCTGTCCTCCTGCTTGGACGCGTCCGAGGCGTGGTCGAGAATGTACGGCTCGGCCGCCGACTTGAACTTGCCGACGCGGAACAAGTGCACGCTCGCGCCCAGCTTGTCCAGCAGGCCCTTGTAGAACAGCCGGTAGCTCGACAGGCCCGTCACCATCACGCCGCCCATCGGGTCGATGAGGATGCGGTCGGCATGCGCGGCAAGGTAATACTGGCTCTGGTCCAAGTTGGCGGCCCACACGGTGACGCGCTTGCCGGTGGCGCGGAACCGTTCCAGTGCCTGCCCCACCTCGCGCAGCGCGGCAAAGCCGCCGGCGGACAAATCCCCCGGCAGCAGCACGATGCGGCTGATGCGCTTGTCGGTCGCCGCATCGTCGATGGCCGCCACCAGATCGCGCACGCGCACCTGGTGCGTGCCCTGCCCCGACAACGCGGCCAGCGCGCGCGACGTCGGCGAGGCGCTGAACTGCTCCACCAGCTGGCCTTGCGGATGCAGCACCAGCACGGTGTCGTCGAGCAGCGGCGCGCGGTGATGGCTGGCCAGCGCCAGCAACACCAGCAGCACGCCAAAAAACACCACGTTGATGATGACCAGCCGCAGCACGTTGATGCCGCGCAGGATGCCTCGTACGAACCCCCAAAACCCGCGACGCTTGCGCTCGGCCATGCTGTCCCGACTCCCTATGGATGCAGCGAGACTACCTCAACTGATCAGGCCCGGCACGTCCGGCAACGGCGTCTGCGGCGCACGGCCGCGCCAACGCTCGCGGTGCGCGCTGCGATACCAGCGCGTGAACAGCATCACCGCCGCGGCCGACAGGCCGGCCGCCAGCCCCATCCACATGCCGCGCGCGCCCAGATGGTGATGGAACGCCAGCCACAGGCCCACCGGCATGCCCACGCCCCAATACGCCAACATGGTGATGAACATCGGCACGCGCGTGTCCTTCAGGCCGCGCAAGGCGCCGTTGGCGGCCACCTGGATGCCGTCGGAAAACTGGAACACGCCGGCGATCATCAGCAATTGCGCGGCCAGCGCGACCACCGTGGCGTCATCGCTGTACAGCCGCGCGATGGCGTGCGGCAAGGTCAGCACCAGCGTGGCCGACACCAGCTGCGTGGCCAGCACCATGGTGATGCCGCAAAAACCGGCATAACGCACGGCCGTGGCATCATCGCGCCCGACCGCATTGCCGACGCGGATGGTGATCGCCATGGCCAGGCCCAGCGGCACCATGAACGTCACCGAGGCCACGCTCAGCGCGATCTGGTGCGCCGCCGCCTGATCCACGCCAAGCGTGGCGATGGCCAGCGCCGCGGCCACAAACAGGCCGCCTTCCATCACCACGCTGACGGCCATCGGCACGCCCAGGTGCAGCAGCTCGCGAATGGCCTTCCATTGCGGCCAGTCAAACCGTTCCAGCAGGCCCAGGCCGCGGTAATTGCGATGGCACAGAATGTAGATGGCAAAACCGATGAATTCGCACCACAGCGTCACCGCCGTGGCGATGCCGCTGCCCAGCGCGCCCAGCTGCGGCAGGCCGAACGGGCCGTACATCAGCAGGTAATCGAGCGGCGCCAGAATCACCAGCCCCATCAGGCTGAACAGCAGCGACGGGCGCGGCATCGACAGGCCTTCGGACAACCCGCGCAAGGCGAAATAACCGACCAGTGCCGGCGCGCCCCAGCCGACCGCGCCGAGGAACCTGGCCACGTCGTGATGCAGGCTGGGCACCACGCCGATGAAATTGAGCGCCGGCTCGGCATGACGCACAAACACGCACAGCACCACGCCGAGGATCAACGCGATCCACAGCGCCTGGCGGATCACCGCGCCCACTTCATGCCGGCGGCCGGCGCCGTCCAGCTGCGCCACCGTCGGCGGCACCGCCATCATCGTGCCCACACCCAGCAGGATGGCCAGCGTCCACACACTGGCGCCGGTGGTGACGGTCGCCTGCACATGCGGATTCAAATGGCCGGCCAGAATGGCATCGACCACGTTGGTGCCCATCGCGGCCAATTGCGCGCCGATGAGCGGCAACGCCAGATGCAACGTGGCGCGCCATTCGCGACGCACGCGTGGCCACACGATGGAGCGACGAAACAACCGGGGAGACGACATAAACCACACACTTGCAGAAAAACACGCCCGCACAAGTGCGGGCCACAAACCACTGCCGGCGCGCCGCGGCAAGCGCCCTCCCCCGGACGTGCCGCAAGCAGTGAAAAACCGGCGTCGCCTACGGCGCGTCGGGTTGCGCCTCGGGCTCCGCGCGCGCGAACGCTTCCAGCTCGCGGCAAGCGGCGTCAATGGCAACAATGGTCGGGTAGACGCTCATGTCCACGCCCCAACGGTTGGCATTGTAGACCTGCGGCACCAGGCAGGCATCGGCCAGGCCCGGCTCGTCGCCGCAGCAAAAACGCCCGCGCGTCACATCCAGCGCCAGCAGCGCCTCGAACGCGGCAAAGCCTTCCTCGATCCAGTGCCGCGACCACTGCTCGCGCTCGACCTCGGGCATGCCGCATTCACGCCCCAGATACTGCAGCACGCGCAGGTTGCCGATCGGATGGATCTCGCAGGCGATGACCTGCGCCAAGGCGCGCGCCTGCGCGCGCGCGCGCGGATCGGCCGGCAGCAGTGGCACGTCCGAGAACACTTCGTCCAGATATTCGATGATGGCCAGCGACTGGCGCAGCGTGCGCTGGCCGTGCAGCAAGGTCGGCACCAGCTGCTGCGGATTGAGCGCGCGATAGGCATCGCCGTGCTGCTGGCCGCCGTCATGCACCAGATGCACGGGGCGAATTTGATACGGCAAATTCTTCAGATTGAGTGCAATGCGCACACGGTAAGCCGCACTCGAACGCCAATAGCTGTACAGAACCAGTTCGTCGCCCACCTTGATCTCCTTGACCCATCGGCATAACGCGGCATGCCGTCGCGGTTGCACGATCACCCCGCCAACCGGACAATACTCCGCCTTGCCGCCTGCGTGGCGGCGCCTGCAACCCGAGGAAAACCATGACTTTCATCCGCATGAGCGAGCTTGACCTCGCGGGCAAGCGCGTATTGATCCGCGAAGACCTCAACGCGCCCATCAAGGACGGCGTCATCACCTCGACCCAACGCCTGGACGCCGCGCTGCCGACCATCAAGGCCGCGCGCGACGCCGGCGCCCGCGTCATGATACTGGCCCACCGCGGCCGGCCCAAGGAAGGCGTGTTCGACGAGGCCGAATCGCTGGCCCCGATCGCCGACTGGCTGGGCCAGGCGCTGGGCAGCCCGGTGCGTCTGGCACGCGATTACCTGGACGGCGTGGACGTCGCCGATGGCGAAGTGGTGCTGCTGGAAAACTGCCGCATGAACGTCGGCGAGAAGGCCGACGATCCCGCGCTGGCGAAAAAATACGCGGCCCTGTGCGACGTGTTCGTGATGGACGCGTTCGGCACCGCGCACCGCGCGCAGGCATCCACCCACGGCGTCATCGCGCAGGCGCCGGTCGCCGCCGCCGGTCCGCTGCTGGCCGCCGAGCTGGACGCGCTGGGTCTGGCTCTGGAAAACCCCAAGCGCCCGCTGCTGGCCATCGTCGCCGGCTCCAAGGTGTCGACCAAGCTGACCGTGCTGGAGTCGCTGATCGATCGCGTCGACCAGCTCATCGTCGGCGGCGGCATCGCCAACACGTTCATCGCCGCACTGGGCTACAAGGTCGGCAATTCACTGGTCGAGCCCGATCTCATCGAGGAAGCGAACAAGATCATGGCCGCGGCCAAGGCGCGCGGCGCCGAAGTGCCGATTCCGCTTGACGTGGTCGTGGCGCCGTCGTTCTCGGCCAGCGCGCCGGCCACGGTCAAGGCCGTCGACCAGGTCGGCGACAACGAAATGATCCTCGACATCGGCCCGCGCACCGCCGCGCGCTATGCCGAGCTGATCGCCAAGGCCGGCACGGTGGTGTGGAACGGCCCGGTCGGCGTATTCGAATTCGACGCGTTCGGCAAGGGCACCCAGGCGCTGGCCGAAGCCATCGCCGCGTCCAGCGCGTTTTCCATCGCCGGCGGCGGCGACACCTTGGCTGCCGTCGACAAGTACGGCATCGCCGACAAGGTGTCCTACATTTCCACCGGTGGCGGCGCGTTCCTGGAGTTTCTCGAAGGCAAGGAACTGCCGGCCGTCGCGGCGCTCAACGCGCGCGGTTGAGCCCCGCCCCGATACGCCACGGGCCAGCTGCATCGGCTGGCCCGTTTTTTGTCGCCCGAAAACCTGTCAGCCGCCGTTCTCATGCAACGCCTTCACCGGCGCGGCGCCGTGACGCGCGCGCCAGCGATGCCACCAGCCCGACAACCGCGCAAACACCAGATACAGCGCCGGCGTGCTGAGCAGCGTCATCGCCTGCGACACCAGCAGGCCGCCGATCAGTGCGATGCCCAGCGGGCGGCGCAATTCGGCGCCGGTGCCGATGCCGATGGCCAGCGGCAAGGCCGACAGGATGGCCACCGTCGTCGTCATCATGATCGGACGGAAACGCACGATGCAGGCATCGCGGATCGCCTCGATCGGCGACAACCCGCGGCGCTGTCGGGCCAGCGCGAAATCAACCATCAAAATGGCGTTTTTCATCACCAGGCCGATCAACAGCACCAGTGCCATGTCGGCAATCACCGACAATTCCGTATGGGTCAGCAGCAGCGCCAGCAACGCGCCGACCGTGGCCGACGGCAACGTCGACAAAATCGTCACCGGGTGGATGAGGTTTTCGTACAGCATGCCCAGCACGGCGTAGACCGCGAAGATCGCGCCCAGCAGCAACAACGGCATGGTGCCCTGGCTTTGCCGGAAACGCTGGAAATTGTTGCCGAAATTGCCGCGCACGCCGGCCGGCAGGCGCATCATGGAGAACGTGTGCTGGATGGACGCGAACGCCGCGCCCAGGCTGGCGCCCGGTGCCAGGTTGAAGCTCACGCTCATGGTGGTGAACTGGTCGCGGTGCACGATCGAGGTCGGCGCCAGGCCCGGCACCTGATGCGCCACGGCCGAAACCGGAATCATGCCGCCTTGCGAACTCGCCACGTACACGTGATTGAGCGCGGCCGGCGTGGCCGACTGTTGCGGCAGCGCGCTCAGCACCACCGAATACTGGTGGATGCCGGAATAAATCGTGCTGACCTGACGCTGGCCGAACGCGTTGTACAGCGCGTCGTCCACCGCCGCCACGCTCACGCCCATGCGCGCGGCCTTGGCGCGATCGACGACGACGTTCTGGCGCAAGCCGGCGTCATCCTGGTCGGCGCCCACGCCGCGCAGCAGCGGATTCTTCTTGAGCTGCGCGACCAGGGTCGGAATCCACGCCTCCAGTTGCTCGGAGCTGTCACCCTGCAATTCCACGCGGTACTCGCCACCCTGGTTGCTGCCACGGCCGCCGCTGGGCAAATCCTGATGCGCGCGCAGGCGCAGGTCGATGTCGGGATAGCGGTTGGCCTCGCGCATCAACCGTTCCAGCACCACCTGCGTGGAATCATGCCGGCCATGGCCGAGCGGTTTCAGCTGGATGGAAAACGAGCCGCTGGCGCTGCCGTGGTGCGAGCCGAGCTGCGAACCGACGTATTCGACGGCCGGATCGGCCATCAGGCGCTGCACCAGTTGCTTCTGCCGGGCCTTCATTTCGTCGAACGACAGCGTCGAGCCGGCCGTCGCGCGGCCGCGGATCAGGCCGGTGTCCTGCGCCGGGAAAAAGCCGGCGTGGATCATGCCAAACAGATACACCGCGACAAAAATCAGCACGATCGGCGTCAACGCCAGAAACCACGCGCGGCGCAGCGAAAAGTCCAGCGCACGCGCGTACACGCGCGCCATCCACGCATGGAAGCGGTCGATGGCTTCGCCCAGACGTGATTCCGTCGGCTCCGGCGCGCGCAGGAACTGGCCGCACAGCGACGGCGTCAAGGTCAGCGAGATGACGGCCGAAATCACCACGGCCGCCATCAGCGTGATGGTGAACTCGCGGAAAAACGCGCCCAGCATGCCCGGCGCAAACAGCATCGGAATGAACACGGCCACCAGCGAACAGGTGATCGACACGATGGTGAAACCGATTTCGCGCGCGCCTTCCAACGTTGCCTGCATGCGCGGCACGCCGGAATCGACATGGCGGATGATGTTTTCGATGACGACGATGGCGTCATCCACGACAAAACTGATGGCGATCACCAGCGCCAGCAGCGACATGTTGTCGAGCGTGAAACCCAGCACGTACATCACCACGATGGCACCGGCCAGCGCCATCGGCACCGCGATGGCCGCGATCACGGTCGGTGCGCGCCGGCGCAGGAAGAACGCCATCGTCAGCACCACCATGCCGAGGCTGATCAACAGCATGATCTCGACGTCGTTGATGGACGCGCGCACCGTCGGCGTGCCGTCGAAATACGGCGTCAGGTGCGTGCCCGGCGGCAACAGGCTTTCCAGCCCGGGCAACTCGGCGCGGATGCGGTCGACCGTGGCGATGATATTGGCGTCCGCGCTCTTGGTGATGTCGATGCCGATCGACGGCTTGCCGTCGAAAAACGCCGCCTGCTGGTCGTTCGCCGCGCCCTGATACACCTTGGCCACGTCGCTCAGGCGGATCGGCTGGCCGTTCTTGACCGCGATGATGAGGTTGGCGAAATCCTCGACCGTGTGCAGCTGGTCGTTCGCCGTCACCGCCATCATGGTCTGGCCGTTGGACAAAAAGCCCTGCGGCGAGGTGACGTTGGCCGCGCGCAACGCGTTGCGCAGCTGGTTGGACGTCAGCCCCATGGCGTTCAGCGCGTGCATGTCCACGCTGATGCGCACCGACGGCTCGGCACTGCCCGAGACATCGACCGACGCCACGCCTTTGATCTGCGACAACCGCGGCACCAGCAAATCGTTGGCACGCGCGAACAGTTCCGACAGCGGCTGCGTGTCGCTGGTCAACGCCAGCTGCAGCACCGGGTCATCGTTGGGATTGGCCTTGCGGTAGCTGGGCGGCGCGGTCAGGCCGGACGGCAGATCCGACTCGGCGGCGTTGAGCGCGGCCTGCACCTTGTTGGCCGCGTGATTGATGTCCACGCCATCCTGGAACATCAAGAACACGAACGTGCTGCCCTCGGACGAGCGCGAGAACATGCGCTCCAGCCCCGGCACCTGGCCCAGATGGCGCTCCAGCGGCGCGGCCACGGTGGCCGCCATGGTGGTGGCGTCCGCGCCCGGCTCGCTGGCCTGCACGAAAATGGCCGGGAACGACATCTGCGGCATCGCGCTGATGCCCAGCAGCGTGTAGCAGATGGCGCCCAGTGCCAGCAGTCCCGCCGCCAGCAGCGAGGTGCCGATGGGACGCTTGATGAACGGTGCGGCGATGTTCACGACGTGCGGCCATCCTCGAGCTTGGCGAACGTCGGCTCGTCATGGTTGTGGCGCAACGATTTCACCCAGTCGCCGAAGCGCTCCATGTACAGATAGATGACCGGCGTGGTGTACAGCGTCACCAACTGCGACAGCAGCAGGCCGCCGACGATCGAGATGCCCAGCGGACGCCGCAGCTCCGAGCCGATGCCGGTGCCGAAGGCCAGCGGCAGCGCACCGAACAAGGCCGCGAAGGTGGTCATCATGATCGGGCGGAAACGCAGCAGGCAGGCGCGGCGGATGGCATCGTGCGCGCTCATGCCCTTGTTCTTCGCCTCGATGGCGAAGTCGATCATCATGATGGCGTTTTTCTTCACGATGCCGATCAAAAGCACGATGCCGACGATGCCGTCCACCGACAAGCTCATGCCGAACAGCATCAACGCGATCAGCGCGCCGACGCCGGCCGGCGGCAGGGTCGACAGAATCGTCAGCGGGTGGATGTAGCTTTCGTACAGCACGCCCAGCACGATGTAGATGACGACGATGGCGGCCAGCAGCAACAGCACCTCGTCACCCATGGAACCGGCGAACTCGGCCGCCTTGCCGATGAACTGCGCGTGCACCTGCGCCGGGAAATGCATCTGGGTGTTCAGCGAGTTGACCGCGTCGATGGCCTGCGACAGCGAATAGCCCGGCGCCAGGTTGAACGAAATCGTCGCCGCCGGCAGCTGGTTCTGGTGGCTGATGACCAGCGGCGCGTTGGTCATGGTGGCCGAGGCCAGCACCGACAACGGCACCGTGTTGCCGCCACCGGTGATGATGCCGGTGTTGGACTGGCCCACGCCGGTCGCGGTCGACGAGTTGGACGACTGCAACATGCCGTAACTGGTGGCGTTGGTGCCGGTCAGCGCGCCCGAGCCATTGGAGCGCACCCGCAGCAGGTCCATCATCGACGTGGTGTTGCGGAACTCGGGCGCCACTTCCAGCACCACGCGGTACTGGTTGAGCTGGGTGAAGATGGTCGAGATCTGGCGCTGGCCGAACGCGTCGTACAGCGTGTCGTCGATGGTCTGCACCGGCACGCCCAGGCGGCTGGCCTTGTCGCGGTCGATGTCCAGATGCACGGCGCGGCCCTTGTCGGCCAGGTTGTTGGTCACGTCGCTCAGCTGCGGCAGCTGGCGCATGGCCTGGGTCATCTTGTTGGCGTAACCGGTCAGCTCGTCGGCGTCGACGTCGCTCATCGCGTACTGGTATTCGGTCGCCGACACGCGGTTGTCCAGGGTCACGTCCTGCACCGGTTTGAGGTACAGCGCCATGCCCGGGATGCCCTGCACGTCCTTGTTCAGGCTGGCCAGCACGTCGTCCAGGTTGCCGCGCTCGGACAACGGCTTGAGCACGATCGAGATCTGGCCCTGGTTCAACGTGGGGTTGATGGAGCCGGCGCCGACGAACGAAGCCACGCCGGACACGTTGGGATCCTTGCGGATGGCGGCCGCGACCTGCTGCACGCGTTTTTCCATGGCCGGAAACGCGATGTTGTCGTCGGCCTGCACCACGCCGGTGATGAGGCCGGTGTCCTGCTCGGGCAGCAGGCCCTTCGGAATGACGATGTACAGCCACACGGTGACAACGAGCGCGATGCCGAAGATAATCATCGTGAACACGCGATGATCGAACACCCAGTCCAACGAATGCGCGTAGGCATCGACCGTGCGCGTCCACCAGGTGCGCTTGCCCTGCGCGGCCAGGCGCTCGTGCGCGTCGTCGCCGTCGGGCAGCTGGTCGGGCTTCAGGAGGTAGGCGCACATCATCGGCGTCAGCGTCAGCGACACCGCCATGGAAATGGCCACGGCAATGGTCAGCACCCACGCAAACTCGTGGAACAGGCGCCCGGTGACGCCCGGCATCAGCAGCAGCGGCAGGAACACGGCGATCAGCGAAATGGTCAGCGACACCACCGTGAAACCAATTTCCTTGGCGCCGATTTCGGCCGCTTCGGGCCCGCTGTGGCCTTTTTCGATGTAGCGGACGATGTTTTCGATCATCACGATCGCGTCGTCGACCACGAAACCGGTCGCCACCGTCAAGGCCATCAATGACAGGTTGTCCAGCGACATGTTGGCCGCCGCCATCACGCCGAACGTGCCCACCAGCGACAACGGCACCGCCACCGAGGGAATCAACGTGGCCCACAACCGGCGCAGGAACACGAAGATCACGGCGACCACCAGCAGCACCGTCAGGATCAGCGTGAACTGCACGTCGTGCACGGACGCGCGGATGGTCACCGTGCGGTCGGAAAACACCTTCAGGTGCACGGATGCCGGCAGCACGCTTTGCAGCTGCGGCATGATCTTGCGGATGTTGGCCACCGTGGCCACGATGTTGGCGCCCGGCTGCCGACGGATGTCCAGCAGCACGGCCGGCTGGCCGTTCTCCCACGCCGCCAGCTGGTCGTTCTCGACACCGTTGACGACGTCGGCCACGTCCTTGAGGTACACCGGCGAACCGTTCTTGTAGCTGACGATGGTGTCCGCGTATTGCGCGGCGCTGGAAAGCTGGTCGTTGGTGCCGATGGAATAGGTGCGCACGGCGCCGTTCAAGGTGCCCTTGGCCGCGTTGACGTTGGCCTGGGTGAGCGCGCTGCGCACGTCTTCCATGGTCAGGCCCATGTTGCCGAGCTTGGCCGGATTGACTTCCACGCGCACGGCCGGACGCACGTCGCCGGCGATCGACACCAGGCCCACGCCGGGCACGCGCGAAAGCTTCTGCGCCAGGATCGAATCGGCGTAGCGGTTGACCTCGCGCAGTGGCATGGCGTCAGAGGTGAGCGCCAGCGTCATGATCGGCGCATCGGCCGGATTGACGCGGTTGTAAACCGGTGGATACGGCAAGGAACCCGGCAGGCGCGCCGAGCGCAACGCCGACTGCACGTCCTGCGCGGCCACGTCGATGTTGTGGTCCATCGCGAAGCTGAGCACGATGGTCGACAGGCCGGCGGACGAGTCCGAGCTCATCATGGTGACGCCGGAAATCTGCCCCAGCTGGCGTTCCAGCGGCGTGGTCACCAGCGTGGCCACGGTCTGCGCCGAGGCGCCGGGGTATTTGGTCGTCACCACCAGGGTGGGCGCCGACACGTTCGGCAGCGCCGACACCGGCAATTGCCGGTAACCGAGGATACCCAGCAGCAGCACCGCCAGCATCAACAACGATGTGGCGATGGGTCGACGAATGAAGATGCTCGATATGCCCACGCTCGGGTTCCTGCCTTGAGTGTTTCGATGGCGCGGCACCGCGGCCGCGCCTGCTGCGTTTGCCGCTTACTTGCCGGCCGGCGCCTTGTGCGCGCGGCCCTGGCCCTGCTTGGCCGGCGCACCCTTGGCCGGCGCCAGCTTGGCGGCCGGCACTTCGCCCGGCGCCAGCGGCGTGACCTTGCTGCCCGGCTTCAGGCGGAACTGGCCTTCGGTGACGACCTTGTCGCCCACCTTCAGGCCCTTGGACACCATTTCGCTGGTGTCGCCGACGTCGCCGGCAATGGTCACCGGCTGCATGGTCACCGTGTTGTCCTTTTGCAACAGATAGACGTAATCGCCGTCCGGCCCGCGCTGCACCGCTTCGGTCGGAATCACCAGGCCGTCGTCGACCGTGGCCACCTGCATGCGCACCGACACGTACTGGCCCGGCCACAACTCGGTCTGCGTGTTCGGGAACTCGGATTTCAGCGTGAACATGCCGCTGTCCGGATCGATCTGGTTGTTGATGACCTTGAGCACGCCGTCACTGGCCAGCACGTGCTTGTCGCCACTGCGCTGCAACGCGGCGATCGGCAACGGCGACTTGGCCTGCGCACTGCGCACCTGGTCCAGATCCTTGGCCGGCAGCTGGAAGATCACGTTGATGGGATGCACGTGCGTGAGCACCACGATGGAGCTGCCGGTGGTGAGCACGTTGCCCGGATCGACCTGACGGATGCCGGCCAGGCCGCTGATCGGCGCACGGATCTTGGTGTAACCCAGATTGATGCGCGCGCTTTCGGCGCTGGCCTTGTCGCCGGCCACGGTCGCTTCCAGCTGCTTGACCGTGTTGGCCTGCGTGTTGAGGTCCTGCTGCGACACGTAGTTCTTCTTGATGAGCTGTTCGCTGCGCTTGAGGTTTTCACGCGCGGTGGCCAATTGCGCCTGGTCCGATTTCACGCGCGCCAGCGCCTGGTCGTAGGCGGCCTGGTAAGTGGCCGGATCAATCTGCGCCAGCACCTGGCCCTGCTTGACCGGCTGCCCGCCCTTGAAATCGACGCTGAGCAGCCGCCCGCCGACCTGCGGCTGCACGGTGACGGTCTGCAGCGCCTGCACGGTGCCGTTGGCGGTCAGATACACCGGCACGTTCTCGCGCACCACCGGCACCACCGTGACCGGCACCGGCGCCTGCTTGCCACCCTGGCCGAACGCGCCACGCCGTGCTCCGGCCGAGCCATGCATGAGGCTCCATCCGATGATGATGAGGACGATCACCACGACGACGATGAGGATGATTTTCCAACGCGATTTGTGACGCGGCATGGAGGCGCTCCAAAAACTGATGACGACGGCGGGGCCGTGCAATGTAACGGGTAGTGGGGCCGAATTCCCGTGGGAAATCGGCATGGATAGCTTAGATCTCAGGTAACGAGTGGCAACAATGCCAGTTGACAGGGGTGGAGCATGACTGAAGGCACAGGCGCTCGCCAATGAAACCTGCACGGCCAGCCGCCCCCTGCGACATCCGTGCGCTTTATCCGGTTCAAATGCTGGGGCTATACTCGCGAAATAAGGGGATTTTGCGTCAATTGTGGCGCAACGTCAGTTGCAGACCAGCCGCGTCAGGCAACGAAGATACTGGGGTAAACACCGTGGCCCACCGTCAGATCAGCAAGTCCGACAAGCAGTTCACCCGCCAGTTCGCGAAAGTCATCGGCTTTCTTGCCATCTTCGCGGCGTGCCTGATGGCTGCCGCCAGCTACATCTACCATCGCCAGCCCGATGAAAAGACCGATACCGCGGTCCAGACCACGCAGCAGCGCCTGGCACCGGTCGCCGCCGTGTATGCCGGCAACACCGGTCGCGCCGCCATCGAGGCGGCCCAGGCCGCAGCCGCCAAGGCCGCGGCTTCCAAGGTGGCCTACGGCGGCACCACCGACGGCAAGACCATCTTCGACCACCTGTGCACCAGCTGCCACACGGCCGGCGTGACCGGCGCACCGATCGTCGGCAACAAGAAGGACTGGGCGCCGCGCATCGCCGAAGGCATCCCCACGCTGATCCAGCATGCCCTGCACGGCTACACCGGCCCTGACGGCAACCACATGCCGGCCAAGGGCGGCAACCCGGCGCTGACCGAGGAGCAGGTCGCCAACACCGTCAAGTGGATGGTGTCGCAAGTCAAGAAATAAGCCGCGCCGCGCAACCAAACCTGCCGGATCGCCCCCGGCAGGAGCGCGCCCGCGCGCGATGGCGTGGTGGCGGATTGAAGCAAGACCCTTTTCGCCCGCAGGCGGGCTCCTACCCAAAACTGCGTGGTGCAATAGCCATGGCCAAAGATTGTAGGAGCGGGCGCCGTCCTCTGGCGGCGACATGCCGGCTAGGCGCTTTCGCGCCAATGTGCGGCAAAATCGACCAATTGCGGGAAAAACGCGTCGAAATGTCGTTGCAGCGCGTCGGCATGGGCCTGCAGCTCGGGTACGGCGCGAGCCAGTGGATTGGCCCGTGTCAGGCGTTGTCCGATGCCGGCCAGCGCCGCGGCCAGGATCGCCTCGTCCGCATAGCCGGCCGGCAGGCCCTGCGCGCGCATGTAGGCGACAAACCGCTGCAGGCGCGGTGGCAGCCAGCGCCAGCGCGCCTGCAAATGCCGCAGCACCTGTTCGGAAAACGTTTCCAGTGGCATGTCCGACCAGCGCGCAAAATCGCGCGCCAGACAGTGGTCGAACCACATGTCCAGCACGATGCCGGCGTAACGCCGCCAAGGCGGCGCAAACAAGGCATGCGCCGCCAGCACTTCGGCATGCGCGTCGGTAAACACGTCCACCGCCCGATGCAAGGCAATGCCGCGCCGCAAACCCGCCGGCATCGCCTCGTCCGGCCGGCCATGCACGAAGTCGCCCAGAAAACCGCCGACTTCCAGATCGGCGTCGCCGGCGCCCAGCAAGGCATGCGCCAGAAAGTTCATGCACCGACCGGTGCGGGTATCATGGACAGCATGATTGACTCCACATTGACCAACGCTCCCGACGCGTTTCCGGTTGAGGCGTCCAGCTTCACCCTTGCCGGCCCTGCCGGCAAGCTGGAAGTGGCGACCGACGTGGCCACGCCCAGCCACGCGCGCCGCGCCACGGCCGTCATCTGCCACCCGCATCCGTTGCAGGGCGGCACCATGCACAACAAGGTGGTGACGATCGTCGAGCGCGCGCTGCGCGAATCGGGCGTGGATACCGTGCGCTTCAATTTCCGCGGCGTCGGCGCGTCCGAAGGCTCGTTCGACGACGCGCGCGGCGAAGGCGACGACCTGGCCGCCGTGGTCGCCTGGGCACGGCGCATGCATCCGGACGACGAACTGTGGCTGGCGGGCTTTTCATTCGGCAGCTACGTGTCGCTGGCCAACGCCGAAAAGCTCGGCGCGAAAACCCTCATTTCGATCGCACCGCCGGTCGGGCGCAGCTACGATTTCGACAGCATCGCGCTGCCGCGCGGGCATTGGCTGGTGGTGCAGGGCGAGGCCGACGAAGTGGTCGACCCCGAAGCCGTGTTTGCCTGGCTCGACGCGATCGACGCCGAACCGGTCGTGGTGCGCATGCCCGACACCAGCCACTTTTTCCATCGCCGCCTGCTGGACCTGCGCGGCGCGGTCAAGAACGCCATCCGCACCTGGCTGCCGGCGGAGCGCCAGGCTTGAACGACGCGACCGAGTTTGCCTCCCCCACCACGCGTTATCGCGACGGGGTGGCCGCCCAACGCTGGCAGAACGATCCGACGCAGGCCACCGCGTTGGCCGCGTTCGAGCGTCTGCACGGCGAAATCCTGGCCAACCGCGAACAACGCCGCGGACTGGCCGGACGCCTGCGCGCGCTGTTGAACGAGTCGTCCACGCATGCGCCGCAGGGCATTTACCTGTGGGGCCGCGTCGGCCGCGGCAAGACGTTTTTGATGGACCTGTTCGTGTCCAGCCTGCCGCCCGGCACGGCGCTGCGCCGGCATTTCCACGTGTTCATGGGCGAAGTGCACGCGGGCCTGAAAAAACTGGCCCACCACGCCGATCCGCTGCCGCAGGTGGCCGCCGACATTGCCGGCCGCGCGCGCGTGCTGTGCCTGGATGAGTTTCTGGTCGACGACATCGGCGATGCGATGATCCTGTACGGCCTGCTGCGCGGCCTGACCCGGCAAGGCGTGGCCCTGGTGACGACATCCAACACGCCGCCGGCCGATCTGTACAAGGACGGCCTGCAGCGCGCGCGCTTCCTGCCGGCCATCGCGCTGCTGGAATCGCATTGCCAGGTGGTGGAGCTGGACAGCGCGCACGACTGGCGCTTGCGCGCGCTGGAGCAGGCGCCGATCTACCAGACGCCGCCCGGCCCGGAAGCCAAGCGCGTGCTCACGCGCATTTTCAACGACTACGCGCAGGGCGAGGTCGTCAGCGGCGGCACGCTTGAGGTGAACAACCGCGCGATCGACGTGCGCCAGCACGCCGACAACATCGCGTGGTTCGATTTTGACGCGCTGTGCGACGGCCCGCGCTCGCGCGCCGACTACACGGAACTGGCCGAACGCTACGCGGCCGTGATCGTGTCCGAAGTGCCGGCGTTCACGCCCGGCAACGACAACCCGGCCAAGCGCTTCATCCACCTGGTCGACGCGTTCTACGACGCGCACGTCAAGCTGGTGCTGTCCGCGGCATTGCCGATCGTCGAGCTGTACGAAGGCGACAAGCTGCGCGCGGAATTCGGGCGCACGCAATCACGCCTGATCGAAATGCAAAGCCAGACGTATCTGGCCTTGCCGCACGGCCACGTCATCGCCTGAGAAAGCTCTGACTGTAGGAGCGCGCCTGCGCGCGATAGCGCAATGATGGCGCAAGGCAAGATCTCATCGCGCAAGTGCGCTCCCACAATGGATTGGCAGGCTGCCTGCCGGTTCAACCAGAGCCCAGCCTTCAGCCGCCTGCCTTCTTGAGCGCCTGCTGCTGGCGCTTGGCGTAGTCGTTGACGGTCTGCTGCACGGCCTTGGCCTTGGCTTCGTCCTTGAGCATGCCGTCCCACGGCGTCTTGACGTGCGTGGTGGCGGCCGCGGCCGGCTTGGCACTGGCCGTGGCGGACGGCGCGGAAGAACCTGAGCAGCCGGTCAGCAACACGGCGCCCAGCGCGGCAAGCAGGAGGCAGGATGTGCGGTTCATGCGTGCAGTGTGGGCGCGCGCGGCGGCCACGGACGTGACCGCGATCACGCCCCGGCGCTCAGCGCAGGCGCGCACTGTACCAGTCGCCGGAGCGTTTCACCTCGACCGGCAGGCCGAACAGGCCGGTCAGATGCGCGTCGTCCAGCAGCGCCTGCTTGTGGCCGTCGGCCAGCACCTGGCCGTCGCGCAACATCACCACGCGCTGCATTTCCGGCAGGATCTCCTCGACATGGTGCGTGACCATGACCAGCGTCGTGCCGCCCCGCGCCAGGCCGCGCAAGTCGTCCAGAAAACGCCGGCGCGAAGCCATGTCCAGCCCGCTGCACGGTTCGTCCAGCAACAACACCTGCGGATGGAAAACCAATGCGCGCGCGATCAGCACGCGACGCGCCTCGCCGCTGGACAGCGTGCCGACGATGCGGTCGGCCAGATGCGCGATGCCGACGCGCGCCAGCGCCTCGCCCGCCGCCGCGCGCTGTGCCGGCGTGACCTGCGCCTCGACGCCGGCCGTGCCGCGCGTGGCCAGAAAACCCGAAACGACGGCATCGAACGCGCTCAACGCTTCCTCGTCCGCGAACTCGCGCTGCACGTCGGCCGACACGACGCCGATCTGCGCCTTCAAATCGGCGATGTGCCAGCGCTCGCGGCCGAACAGGCGCACGTGCGGGCGCGTCGCGCCGTCCGGATCGCGCGCCAGCGGATACAGACGCCGCTCGATCAGCTTGACCAGCGTCGACTTGCCCGAGCCGTTCGGCCCCAGCACGACGGTATGCGTGCCGCGCGCGATCGCGAGCGTCACGTGGTCGAGCAGGCAGCGTCCGTCGCGCATCACGCTCGCGGCGTGGATGTCCAGCCAGTTGTCGGTTTCGATATTGCCGTCCATGCGCCCATCATAATGAGTGCGCCGCGCGCGACGACGCCGCGCTCATGGCGCAATGGCATGACTTGGCCGCCGCGCCTTGGCATCATGGGCGCGCCTTGCAACGACGGAGACACGGCCATGCAATCACGGGTTTCACGCTGGCGACTGGACGGCCACGCAGCGCTGGTGACGGGCGCAAGCGCCGGCATCGGCCGGGCCTGCGCGCGCGAACTGGCCGCGTTGGGCGCGCATGTGCTGCTGGTCGCCCGCGACGCGGACCGGCTGGAAGAAGCGCGCGCGGAAATCGTCGAGGAATCGCCGACGATCGACGTGGCCACATTCGCGGCCGATCTGGCGCAGGCCGAAGAACGCCTGGCCGTGTTCGACTGGATCCGCGACCTCGGCTCGCCGCTGTCGCTGCTGGTCAACAACGTCGGCGGCAACGTCATCAAACCGGCGCTGGAATACACGCCGCAGGACTGGCAGCAATTGCTCGACACCAACCTCACCAGCGCGTGGGACATGAGCCGTCTGGCACATCCGTTCCTGGTCCAGCACGGGCACGCGGCGATCGTGAACGTCGGCTCGGTGTCCGGCATCACGCACGTGCGCACGGGCGCGCCGTACGGCATGACGAAGGCGGCTCTGCACCAGCTCACGCGCAACCTCGCGTGCGAATGGGCGGACGACGGCATCCGCGTCAACGCGGTCGCGCCGTGGTACATCCGCACGCGCCGCTCGGAGCAGGCGCTGGCCGACGAGGATTATCTGGACGAAGTGCTGGCGCGCACGCCGATGCAGCGCGTCGGCGAGCCGGAGGAAGTGGCCGCGGCCGTCGCGTTTTTCTGCCTGCCGGCCGCCAGTTTCGTCACCGGCGAAGTGATCGCCGTCGACGGCGGCTTTCTGCATTACGGTTTCTGAGACGGCGGCGCTGCCACGTCCGAAAACGGCTGGTCGCGCCGCGGCAACCTCGCTAGCCTTGTGGCATGAGCGAGGTCCTTCCACCGCTGGAACTGTCGAGCCGGGTATGCGAGCACGCCCGCCTGACGCGCGACGTGCGTTTTGACGGGTTGTTTTTCACCGCCGTCGAATCGACCGGCATTTTTTGCCGCAGCGTGTGCCCCGCGCCACCGGCCAAGGCCGCCAACGTGCGCTACTACGCCAGCGCCGCGGCCGCGCTCGCGGCCGGGTTTCGCCCGTGTCTGCGCTGCCGGCCGGAAGCGGCGCCGCTGGCATCGCCGTGGCGCTTGCGCAATGCGTTGGTGACCGGCGCGTTGCAGTTGATCGACGACGGCTTGCTGGATCGCGCGCCCATCGCGACGCTGGCCGCGCGCGTCGGCGTCGGCGAGCGCCAGTTGCGCCGCGTGTTCGCGGCCACGCTCGGCGCCAGCCCGGTGGAAGTGGCGGCGACACGGCGCCTGCTGCTGGCCAAGCAATTGCTCGACGACACAACATTGCCCGTCACGGACGTGGCGCTGGCGGCCGGTTACGGCAGCGTGCGCCGGTTCAATACCGCGTTTCGTGCCGCCTACAAGATGGCGCCGCGCGAACTGCGCCGAACCCGGCGGCCGACGACTGGCGAAGGTGTACATCTGCGCCTGCCGTGTCGCGCGCCGTTCGATTTCGCCGGCCTGCTCGCGTTTTTCCGCCAGCGCGCCATGCCCGGCACGGAAACCGTCGATGCGCACTCTTACGCACGCGCCTTTTCATGGGGTGGCGAAAACGGCACATTGCGCGTGGGCAAACACGCGGACGAAGCCGCGCTGGACGTGCACGTGCGCCATCCGCAAGTGCGCGCGCTGCCGGATGTCATCGCCTGCGTGCGGCGCCTGTTTGACGTGGACACCGACGCCCGCGCCGTGGCCGACGTGCTGCGCCGCGATCCGTTGTTGGCACCGCTGGTCAAGCGTCATCCGGGCATTCGCCTGGCCGGCGGCTGGAGCGGTTTCGAGATGGCCGTGCGCGCCGTGCTGGGCCAGCAAATTTCGGTCGCGGCGGCGCGCACGCTGGTCGGGCGGCTGATCGCGCGCTGGGGCCAGCCATTGGGCGCACCGCAAGGCGAACTGCGTTGCGTTTTTCCGACGCCCGAGGCCTTGTGCGACGCGGATGTCGGCGCCATCGGCCTGACCCGCAAGCGCGCCGAAACCTTGCGCGGCGTGGCGCGGGCACTGGTCGACGGGCACGTGGATTTTCGCCCCGAGCAAGGGCTGGACGCGTTCGTCACAACATGGACGGCGCTGCCCGGCATCGGTCCATGGACGGCACATTATCTGGCCATGCGCGCGTTTGGCCATCCAGACGCCTTTCCGGCCGCGGATCTGGTACTGCGCAAGGTCGTCGGCGGCACCACGCCGGTCACCACCAACCAACTGGAACGACGCGCCGCAGCCTGGCGGCCCTGGCGCGCCTACGCGACGCTGCTGCTGTGGCGCGCGGCAAGTGCTCAATGAGGACACATCCATGCAAGACACGATGCTCTACGACTACCTCGACACGCCGCTCGGCCCGCTGCTGCTGGCCATGGATGACGGCGGCCTGGCCCACGTCGACCTGCCGCACGAAAAACGCCCGACGCCGGTCGGTGAAGACTGGCGCCGCGATGCCGCAAAGCTCGCCGAGGCCAAGCGCCAGTTCACCGCCTGGTTTGCCGGCGAATTGCTCGCGTTCGAGCTGCCGCTGAACGCGCACGGCACCGCCTTCCAGAAAACCGTGTGGGACGCGTTGCGCACCATCCCGTACGCGGCCACGGAAAGCTACGCCGGGCTGGCGCGACGCATCGACAAGCCGCGCGCCGTGCGCGCCGTCGGCACCGCGAACGGTGCCAACCCGCTGGCCATCATCGTGCCATGCCATCGCGTCATCGGCAGCAACGGCAGCCTGACCGGTTACGGCGGCGGCCTGCCGGCCAAACGCTGGCTGCTCGACCACGAACGCCGCCACGCGCCGCGCGAAGCCCTCGCGTTGACACCGTAGTTTCAGGGGCAACCGGCCATCCATTGCGTCAGGCGCTTGCGTTCCTTCAACAATGGCGGCTGCTGGTCGGGAAACGCGATCGCCAGCTTGGCGTCGTTTTGCGCCTTGCGTTTGTCCAGCGCGGCGCAGGCGTCATCCGGCGGCAACGGCCGGCAAAAATCGCGCACCCACGTGTAGTGGCCACTGACCATCGACGGCGGCGGCGTGGGCATGAATTCGGGCACGCTGGAACCGGGATGGCGTCCGTTGCGTGCGCCATAGGTGTCATCCAGCGGCACGCTGATGCCGCCGAGCATGCCCAGCGGCGCCAGATACGGCCGCGTGATGCCGGTTTGGCTGAGATACGTCTTGCCGTTCGTCACATTCGTGCAGAGAAAGACCGTCGGCGGCGGCACGCGCGGTTGGCGCGGTGCAACCGGCGGAGCGGCAGGTGCCGCGCTGGCTGCAGGTGTCGGAGCCGGCTCGGCGGTCGGCGGCGGTGTCCAGGCATGCAATTGCTGCAACGCTTGGTGCTGTCCACGCGGACATGGCGTATCGCGATAGCTGATCCGCCCATGCGCATCCACGCACTTGTACACCGTGGTGGCCGCGGCCGGCATGGCCACCACCAGCAGCAACAGCAAAATCGACGGGCCGAAAACACGCATGCGCCATTGTAGGCGCGAAGCGCGTCGGAGCGTTCGCCGGCCAACGGCGACCACGCAGGCCGCCGTTGGCGCATTCACCACGGCCCGCGTTACGGCGTGTAACGCACCGTCAGCATCGCGGTGCGACCGGGCTGGTTGTAGTAATAGACCGTCTCGTAATCACGATCGAACGCGTTGGCGATCTTGGCCTGCAATTGCCAGTGCGGCGCGAACTGCCAACTGCCGCGCAGCGCCAGCTTGGTGTAGCCGCCCAGCCAATGCGTGTTGGCGATGTCGTCGTAACGCCCGCCGAAGGCCTCGAACGTGGCGCCGACGCTGAACGCGCCCAGCTGGCGATCCAGGTCGAAACGCGCGCTCTTTTGCGTGCGGCGCGGCAGCCAGTTGCCGTCGTCGACGCCGCCATCGGTGTTTTCAGGCTTCTGCCAGGTGAGATACGTCGCCCACGTGAAGCCGTTCCAGTCACCGCCCAACTGGCCTTCCAGACCGCGGATGGTGGCGCTGGAAATATTGCCCGGCGTGAAGAACGCGTTCAGCGCGATCAGGTCGTCGATGGCGTTGCGGTAGGCGCTGACCTGCCAGTGCCAATGCGTGTAGCGGGCGGAAAGATCCACCTCGGCGTTGCGCGATTTTTCCGGCTTCAGATGCGGATCGGCGCTGGGCGCGAAGCCCGGCGTGGACGGGTAATACAAGTCATTGAACGTGGGCGCGTGGAAAGCCGTGGCGTAGGACGCGCTCAAGGTCAGCTGATGGGCAAAGTGATAGCCCCAGGCCGCGGCACCGGTGTCGTGGTTGCCGAATTGCTGGTTGTGGTCGTGTCGCGCCGACAGCTGGATCTCGTTGCGGCCGAACGCACCCTGGTATTGCGCGAATACGCCGGTGTCGAAACGCCTGGTGCGCAGATAGGCGGTGTTGCTGGCGATGTGGTCGTGCAGGTAATCGGCACCCACCGTCAACTGCTGATCCTTGGTCAGCGTGAACGTGTTGAGCCAGCTCGCCTGGTTGCGCATGGAATTGCCGTAACCGACGTAGGTCTTGTCGTGGAAATTGGTGGCCTTGTCCTTGCTTTGCCCGGCGCTGATCGTCATCGACCAGAAGTCCGTGACCGGCAGGGCCAGCCGCGCGCCGGCGACCTGCTGCGCGTGGCGGGAGTAGTTCTGGAAGCTGCCGTCGTAGGCGACGAAGTTGGTGTCGCGCAGGAAGTTTCCGCTCAGCTGCGCGCCGTTGTCGAAGCGCCAGCCGCCGTTCAACAGGCCGTTGTAGGCGCGGTAGCCGTCCTTGTCCGGCTCGTTGGTGAAGCAGCCGGCGAACACCGTGCCCGCACCCAGTTTGCAGCTGTTGATGCCGTGCGTGTACTTGGCGCCGACGCTGACATTGAACCAGCCGTGCGCGTTGCCGCCGGACAAACCCACCTCGCTGTCCCAGCTGTCATGGCTGCCGCCGGACAGGCGCAGCGACGGCGTCAGGCCGGCGCCCGCCTTGCCGTGGCGGGTGAAGATTTGCACCACGCCGCCGACGGCATCCGAGCCGTACAGGCTCGAACGTGGCCCGCGCACGATTTCGATGCGCTCGATCTGGTCGACCGGAATCTGTGCCCAGGCCGCCAGCCCCGCGCCGACCGAGCCGACGCGCACGCCGTCGATCAACACCAGCGTGTGGGTGGAATTGGTGCCGCGCAAAAACAGCGACGTCTGCTGGCCCAGGCCGCCGGAATTGGCCAGATCCACGCCCGGCAGGCCGGACAACAGATCCAGCAACGACTTCGGCTGCAAACGATCGATTTCCTGACGCGTGATGATCGTCATCGGCGCCAGCGTCTGCGTGATCGGCTGATCCACGCGCGTGGCGGTGACGACGACCGGGTCGAGCGATGTGGCCTGAACGGGAGCGGCGGCATTCGCCATCGCCCCCGTGGAGACGGCCGCCAGAACGGCCGCGCAAAGCAACTTGTGACGCATGTGCATGTCCTCGCCGCGCGCCCCTCGCGCACGAACCCATCGGCAAATGTTCTGCCCCGCGGCACACGCGCCGACCCTGCGCATGGCGCAGGGTGGTCGGCATCGCCCGCCGCGAAGCCACCTTGAGACACGCGACCCGACCGCGCGCTCACCAACCCCGGGCCGGTCTCCGGACTTGCGGATGGACGTCCAGACGTCCCGCCCCGACCGCCTTCCCGGCTTGCGCCAGTGGCATGAGGTCGATGCGTGCAGGCTGCACCTGCATTCCGCCTACCGTTGCGGGGGCAGTGCCGGCTTCACCGGCTTCCCGTTTCATCGCCGATCTGCACCGGCGACACCTGAGGCGGGCGCCATCATAGCCGAAGCAGCGACGTCATCGTGAACAGCAGCGGCGCCGGGTCGCCCGGCCCGGTGAAAGGCGGCAACTGAAATATCTTCATGACCGGGCCGGGTCGCTTCAGCCGCAAAACAGGTCGAGGAAGTATCCTTGCCGCTTCCCCCGCGGCCATTTCGGCGTGAATCCAACCCCCATCCCTTCCCGCAGCCACCCGTTGTGGTTGTCCAGCTGTCGCAAGGAATTGATCTGGTTCGGCGTGTTTGCACTGTTGCTGCTGGGCCTGGGTCTTGGTTTGCGTGATCCATGGCCCTCCGACGAGCCACGCTTCGCGCTGGTCGCGCACTGGATGGTGGCGCACGGGCAATGGCTGTTTCCGCATCGCGGGCACGAGCTGTATGCCGACAAGCCGCCGCTGTTTTTCTGGCTGCAGGCGGCCAGTTACCTCGTCACGCGCAGTTGGCGGGCAGCTTTTCTGCTGCCGTCGCTGGTGTCGGGGCTGCTTGCGCTGGGCCTGGTTTACGACCTCGCGCGGCGGCTGTGGAGCCATCGCGCCGGTCTGCTGGCGGCACTGACGCTGCTGGTGACGATCCAGTTCACCTACCAGTTCCGCGACGCGCAGATCGACCCCACGCTGACCGGCATCATGACGCTGGCCAATTACGGCCTGCTGCGCCATCTGCTGCTGGGCCCGAACCGGCGCTGGTTCGCGGTCGGCTGTTTCTGTGCCGGGCTGGGCGTCATCACCAAGGGCGTGGGCGTGCTGTGTCTGCTGATGTTCGTGCCGTACGTGCTGGCACACCGGCGCGGCTGGCGCCACCTCACGCCGGGACAGGGCCGCGCCATCGTCACGTTCTTCACCGGGCTGGGCCTGTTCCTGCTGCCGATCCTGGCTTGGCTGCTGCCCATGCTGATCGTGGCACACGTCCGCGGCGATGCCGCGCACATCGCCTACGTCAACGACATCCTGTTCAAGCAGACCGGCCAGCGCTACGCCGCGCCCGGCGGGCACCTCCATTCATCGTTCTACTTTCTCGGCGTGATCTGCACCGAGTGGTTGCCGCTGGCATTGGCGTTGCCATGGGCCGTGCCGACATGGTGGCGGCACCTGCGCCGGCGCCACGACGCGCGTTTTGCGTTGCCGCTGGGCTGGGTTGTCCTGGTGCTGGTCTTTTTTTCGCTCAGCCCCGGCAAGCGCGATGTCTACATTCTGCCGGCCTTGCCCATGATGGCGCTGGCGCTGGCGCCGCTGTTGCCCGGTCTGTTGCGCCAACGCGGCCCCAGAATGCTGGTGCTGGCATTGACCACCCTGCTGGCGCTGCTGCTGACGGTGCTTCCGGCCAGCGCCTTGTGGCTCCACCCGCGCTGGCTCGACCGCCTGCACGACACCGTTGACCCGCGCCTGTGGCCGGTGCTGCTGGTGATCGGACTGGCGGGGCTTGCCATCGTCGCCGCGACACGCTGGCGCCACGCCGCCTGGGGCTGGGTGCTGTTCGCCGGCGTGCTGTGGCCGTTGTACGGCCTGTGGGGCTATCCCGTCCTCAACGGTTCGAACTCGTCGCTCGACGTGATGCAGGCCGCACGCCTGGCCGCCGGCCCCGCGACCACCATCGGCCTGGTGGCCTGGAAGGAGCAGAACCTGTTGATGCTGACCGGCCCGAAAACCGAGTTCGGCTTCACCCGCTCCTGGCGCCAGCAGGATGCCAGCGCCTACGCCTGGCTGGTCGCCGATCCCGCGCATCGGCGCCTGTTCGCGCCGCAACAGGCCATGGGCACGTGCATCAACCGCCAGTTGGCCACCCGTCTGGGCCGCGCCAACCGCCAGACCTGGTGGTTGTTTGGCGAAGATGCCATCGTGCCCGGCTGCACACCGCCGGATGGTCACACGTCGTTGTGACACTGGCAGAGGCCGGCATCCACGCAAAAGCCCTCGGCAACACACCCGGCAAGGCCGGATTCGCCAATCACGCCAACCGGCTGATTTGCCTGCCAATACACTTTCTTGTGTTGACGTGGCCATACAACCACCATATCTTGTGGTCGTCGGTATCCAGCCACGCGCGATCGCGGGTTGGGTTCAAAAGGGAATCCGGTGCGAATCCGGAACTGCCCCGCAGCGGTAAGCGGAAACGAACGCTTCATCTGGCACTGGGAATCCAACCCCGGGAAGCCGAAGCACAGTAGGCGAGTCGCAAGGCTCACGTCCGCACAGTCCGAAGACCTGCCGACACGCCGGGAGCTCCGGTCGCAGGCGCTGAGACGCCGCCGATCGAAGCTGTCGTTCCCGGCGCAGGTGACCGCTTCCGCGGGGAGGCGCATCACGGTCGAGGCATGTCCGCCTCGGCGTGACCTTTCCGCGAAAACGCGAACCACAGTGCCTGCGCGCGGGAGCGGGTTTGCGGTTTGCGCGGGCCGGTGCGCGATGCGACCGGCCCCTGGCGAGGGTCACGACATGTTGGAAACCATCATCAAGCGCGACGGCCGCGTCGAGCCGTTCACGCCATCCAAACTCAACCAGTGGGGCGAATGGGCCGCGGCCAGCCTCGGCGACGCGGTGGATTGGCCGTCGGTGGTGCTGGAAACCGTCAGCGGCCTGTCCGGCACGGCCACGTCGCGCGAGTTGCAGCAGCAGCTCATCAAGACGTGCCTCGACGCCGACACCTGGTCGTACAACCGCATGGCCGGCCGCCTGTACGCCACGCTGATCCGCAAGGACGTGTACGGCCACGCGCGCCCGACGGTGCAGCAGCTGCACGAACGCCTGCGCCAACTGGGCTACATGGAGGCGCTGGATTATTCCGACGCCGAGTACGCGCAAGTCGAGCAGCTCATCGACCACGAGCGCGATTTCAGCTACGCGCATTACCAGATCCACACCCACCTGACCAAGTACGCCATCGCCGACCGCGTCAAGGGCGTGCGTTACGAGTCGCCGCAGTTCATCTACATGCGCATGGCCATGGCGCTGGCCGTCGACCAGCCGCGCAGCCGGCGCATGCACGACGTCGAGCGCTTCTACGAGCACCTGTCGAAGAACCGCATCAACGCGCCCACGCCCAACCACGTCAACCTGGGCACGCCGCTGCGCGGTTACGCCAGCTGCTGCCTGTACACCACCGGCGACAACGCGCGCTCGATCGCGGTGGGCAACCACATCGCCAACACCATGACCTACATGTCGGCCGGCATCGGCTCGCACATGCAAACGCGTTCGCTGAATGATCCAGTGCGCGGCGGCGTCATCCGCCACCAGGGCAAGCTGCCGTATTACCGCGCGCTGGTGGCCGAGGTAAAAAGCAACCTGCAGAACGGCCGCGGCGGCGCCTGCACCACGTATTTCTCGATCTTCGATCCCGAAATCGACACGTTGCTGCGCCTGAAAAACCCCATGTCGACGGCTGACCGCAAAATCCGCGGCATGGATTATTCGTGGGGTGGCAACCGCTTTTTCGCGCGCAAGGTGGCGCGCAACGAGGACGTTTTTCTCTTCAACTGCTACACCGCGCCCGATTTGCAGGCCGCGTTGTACGGCAAGGACGCCGCCCTTTTCGAAACGCTATACGCCAAGTACGCAGCCGACGACGCATTCGAGAAGACCTTCATCAACGCGCGCGAACTGCTCATCACCGCCACCAACGAGTGGAACGAAACCGGCCGCATCTACGAGCACAACATCGAGGAGATGAACCGGCACACGCCGTTCAAGGACGTCATCCGCAGCTCCAACCTGTGCTCGGAAATCGCCCTGCCGACCAACCCGTACAACCACATCCTCGAACTGTATGCCGACGGCGACGTGTCGTTCGTCGAGTTCACCGATACGGACGGCCAGACCCATCGCGTGGAAGGCGGCGACAAGGTCGCCACGCAACGCGGCGAGGTGTGGCCCGAAGACCTGGCCGTCGGCGACAGCGTGGCCGGCATCAGCATCGCGCGCATCACGCAACACTCCTCGCCGGAAGTGGCCACCTGCAACCTCGCCGGCATCTGCGTGGACAACATCGACGACGACGCGCAATACGCCGAAGTGGCCTATTACGCGCTGCTGATGATCGACAAGTGCATCCATCTGGCGCACTACGAGCTGCCGCAGGTCGGCTACACCTCGCGCCAGCGCTTGAATGCCGGCGTCGGCATCCTGGGCCTGGCGCATCTGATGGCCAAAAACCACCAGCGCTACACCACGGCCGCGGGCAAGCAGTTCATCCACGCCGTGGCCGAGCGGCATTACTACCACCTGCTGCGCGCCAGCCTGAAACTGGGCAAGCAGCTGGGCAACGCGCCGTGGATGCACAAGACGCGCTGGCCCGACGGCTGGCTGCCGACCGACACCTGCAACCGCAATGTCGACACCATCGCGCCATTTGAAAACCGCTACGACTGGGAAGCGCTGCGCCGCGAAATCGTCGCCAACGGCGGCATCCGCAACTCGGTGCTGGTGGCGCACATGCCGACCGAAACCAGCGCCAACGCCTCGGGCACCACCAACGGCCTGTACCCGGTGCGCGACCTCACGCTGATCAAGACCGACAACCACCGCGTCAACTACTGGGCCGCGCCCGACGGCGAAGCACTGGCCGACGCGTACGAGCTGGCCTGGGACGTGCCGGCCAAGGACCTCACCGAGCTGTACGCCATCGTGCAGAAGTGGACGGACCAGGGCATTTCGGCCGACTTCTACCGTCGCGTGATTGGTGATGCGTCGATCGAATCAACCGAGATGATCGCCAACTACCTGTACCGCGTGAAGCTGGGGCTGAAATCCAAGTACTACATGAACCAGAAGACTTCCAACGGCATGCGCGATACCGCCCAACTCGCAGCCGCCTCCGCTGAGCCCGAATGCGAAGCCTGCACGCTGTAATCCGCCCGCAGGAGCGCGCCTGCGCGCGAAAGGATCTCGCCGCGGACCCATATTTGGCCATAGCGCGCAGGCGCGCTCCTACAACAGCAATCGCTGCACGGAAATCTTCCTTTTCACGGAAACCACCATGCCCGACACCGTCTTCAACTACGCCAAGACCGACTACGAAAAACCGCCGCTGTTCCTGGGCCAGAAAGCCGGTCTGTTCGACACCGTCAACCATCCCTATCCCGACATCTGGCGTCTGTACAAGGCGCAGAAATCGCTCGACTGGGACGAAAACGAATTCGACTACTCGTCCTGCAACGCCGACTTCAAGCGCTGCTCGCGCTCGACCTGGGAAATGATGATCAAGACCCTGGCTTGGCAATGGGAGGCCGACTCGGTCGCCTCGCGCGCCATCGCGCCGGTGCTGGCGCCGTTCATCAGCTCGTCCGAATTGTGGGCGGCCTGGCAGCGCATTTCCGACAACGAGGTGATCCACGCGGCAACCTATTCCGAGATCGTGCGCAACTCGTTCGACGACGCGTCCGTCATCATCGACGAGATCCTGCGCGTGGAGCAGGCGCACGCCCGGCTGGAACGCGTCACGCGCGCATTCGCGGACGGCTATACGGCCGCGCACCGCCACGCGCTGGGCGAGATCAACGCCAATCAGGACACCTACAACACCGTGTTCATGATGATCGTGGCGCTGTACTGCATGGAGCGCATCCAGTTCATGGCGAGCTTCGCCGTCACGTTCGCCATTTGCGACACGGGGTTGTTCCAGCCGATCGGCAAATCCATCCAGAAAATCGCGCAGGACGAGCTGGAAGTCCACGCCGAACTCGACCGCACCGTGCTCGGCATCGAATTGGCCACGCCACGCGGGCAGACCGCCTTCGCGCAATGCCGCGAGGCCATCGAGGCATTGATCGGCGAAGTGGTCGACTCCGAACTGGCCTGGATCGACTACCTGTTTTCCGAAGGCCGCGAACTGGTCGGCATGAACGCCGAGCGGCTGTCGGCATGGACGCTGTACTGCGCGCGCGACGTGTACCACACGCTCGGAATCACGCCGGCCAATTACGTGCTGCCGTCCGTCAACCCGCTCAAATACATGGAAAAGTGGCTGAACATTTCCAAGACCCAGGCCTCGCCGCAGGAACAGGACATCGCCGCCTACAAGGTCGGCGTGATGCGGCGCACCGACAAGGACGTCATTTTCGACGTCGACTTTTGACCCCGCCCGGTGGATGCGGCCTGCGGCCTTATCCACCCTGCATCCCACCAAACCCGCCGCCACGACAATTCCCCCCGCAGGGCGGATAAGCGCAGCGCATCCGCCACCACGCCTCGCCATCACCACCAACCACCAAGGACGTCCCATGCAAATCATCATCTACGGCAAGGACAACTGCCCCAACTGCGCCAAGACCAAGATGCTGTGCCAGATCAAGTCGGTCGATTTCCAGTACCGCACCGTCGGCACCGACATCAGCGTCGAAGGACTGACCGCCAAGGTCGGCCACACCATCGCCTCGTTGCCGCAAATATTCATGGATCAAGACAACGCCATCACCTACGTCGGTGGCTACGACGACCTGCGCGCCGCGATCTGAGCCATGGCCGACGCCCCACGTCGACACCCGCCCGCGCGAAGCGATCCTGATGGAAATGGTCTTCCCGCACCACGCCAACCACCTGGGCACCTTGTTTGGCGGCCACAGCTCGATGCAAGCGCATCACCCTCACCGCCGAAGATCTTTTGACCAGCGACCGCCGCGTGTGCCCCAGGCGCGTTTCGTGATGATCGCGCCGGATATCCATGGCAGCCCGGCAGGCGTGCAA
>DASVGR010000044.1:0-6836 GCA_036379395.1 Rhodanobacteraceae bacterium
CGAGGAAGTCGGGATGGCCGGATCGGCATCGGCAAAACCCTGGAAGGGCAACGCGACAAGCCGGGCCAGACGGTCCAGCGTTGCCATGGCGTCTCGCGCATCGTAACCACGCCACAGCATCAGGCCGGCCAGGGCATTGGCGTCGTGGTGGCGAAAGGCGGCCGCAATGCGTTCGCGCAGTGCGTGGCGGTCGCGCGGACACCATTTGGGACCGTGCGGTTGCGCCGCCTCGGCGGTGCCGGCCGGCTGCGCGTCAAGGCTGGCACAGGAGCGGTCGGTGAACACTGGCGTGCCGTTGGCGCCGACGCAATGATGGATGGCGGTTTGCGTTTGCGCCGAGGCCGTGCCGCCGGACATCAGGGCGGCAATGAGCGGCAGGAAGGCAAGCAGTTTGCGCATCCGCCAAGCTTACCGGGACAGCGGCGCGACCGCCTTGCCGGGACGCACAAACCCGTGACTTTTGGGCCGGTTGCATGCCGCTGCAGGTGTTAAGTTTGTCGGGTTGCCAAATCACCCGGGGAAGCACCATGTTCGAGAAGCGCCATGAAGCCCGTTCGCGCGGCCTGCGACGCACGCACCTGAGTCTGTTGCTGGCCGCCGGCCTGCTGGCGGTTGCCGGTGTGGCCAGCGCGACCGAAGTACGTCAGGCTGACGTGCCGGCGCCGCGCGACGTGCCGTATGCCGGCACGATCGCGCTCAATCTGAATGTCAGCGACACGCGCCAGGGCATTTATCGCGTCAACGAGGTGGTGCCGGTCAAGCCGGGCGCGTTCACGCTGCTGTTCCCCAAGTGGATCCCGGGCGACCACTCGCCCACGTCCGCCATCCGCAATCTGGCCGGGCTGGAAATCCGCGCCAACGGCAAGCGCCTGATGTGGAAGCGCGACAAGTACGATGTATACGCGTCCCACGTGGATGTGCCGGAGGGTGTGTCCAAACTGGATGTCACGTTCCAATACTTGTCCTCGCGCCTTGGCCAGGGCGAGATGACGAACAAAATGATGATGATCGAGTGGAACAACCTGGCGTTGTATCCGGCCGGCTATTACTCGCGCGATGTGACGTTCCAGCCGACCGTCGTGCTGCCGCAGGGCTGGCAATTCGGCAGCGCGCTGGAAGTGGCCAGCCGCCACGGCAACACGATCACGTTCAAGCCCGAAACGTTCAACAACCTGGTCGATTCGCCAATCTACGCCGGGCTGTATTTCAAGCGCGTGGACCTGAACCCCGGCGCGGCCGCGCCGGTGCATCTGGACATCATGGCCGACGCGCCGAAGGATCTGGTGATGACGCCGCGGCAGTTGCAGGTGCATCGCAATCTGGTCACGCAGGCCGTGCGCCTGTTCGGTGCGCAGCACTACAAGCATTACGACTTCCTGTTCTCGCTGTCCGACCAGATGCAGGGCAACGGCCTGGAGCATCACCAGTCCAGCGAGGACGGCATGGGGCCGGACTATTTCACCGACTGGGCCGACAACGCGCCCAACCGCGACCTGCTGGCACACGAATACGTGCATTCGTGGAATGGCAAGTTCCGCCGTCCGGCCGATTTGTGGACGCCCAGCTTCAACGTGCCGATGGGCGATTCGCTGCTGTGGGTGTACGAAGGCCTGACGCAGTACTGGGGCTTCGTGCTGACCGCGCGCGCGCAGATGTGGACACCGGAACAGTTCCGCCAGGCGCTGGCGATGACAGCGGCCAACTACGATCGCAACCGTCCCGGTTTTGCCTGGCGCACCATCGAGGACACCACCAACGACGCCACTGCCGCGCACCGCGCCATGCTGCCGTACCGCAGTTGGCAGATGAGCGAGGAGTACTACTCCGGCGGGCAGATGGTCTGGCTGGCGGTGGATGCCAAGATCCGCGCGCTCACACACGACAAGAAATCGCTCGACAACTTTGCGCACGTTTTCTACGGCATGGACAACGGCAGCTATGTCACCAAAACCTACACGTTCGACGACGTGGTGGCGGCGCTGAACCGGGTCACGCCGTTCGACTGGGCGTCCTTCCTGCGCGCGCGCATCGACGCATACAACCCGCCGCTGTTGTCGGGCCTTGCGGCCTCGGGCTGGAAACTGGTCTACACCGACAAGGAAAGCCCCTACGAGCGCGAGTATGAAAGCCAGCCCGAGTCGCCGCGGCACATGTTCAATTTTGCTTGGTCCATCGGCCTGACCATGAACCGCAACGGCACCATCAACGACGTGCGCTGGCACGGCCCGGCCTTCAAGGCCGGCGTCAGCACCGGCGCCACGCTGGTGGCGGTGAATGGGCAAAATTATTCGACCGCGGCGCTCAAGCACGCCATCACTGCGGCCAAGACCAGCAAGCAGCCGATCCGTCTGCTGCTGAAATACCAGGGACACGTGAGCACGGTGGACGTTGATTACCACGGCGGGTTGCAGTATCCGCATCTGGTGCGCGTTGCCGGCACGCCGGATTACCTCAGCCGGATCATCGCGCCGCGCGCGCATTGAGCGTGCGGCCGGCTTTCGCGTTCGAGGCGAAAGCCGGCCGTTGCCATCATGACCGGGTCCCGCCATGCGTCTGACTTCCCTTGAAGGTCGCCAAAGCCTGCTGCTGATCGCCACGGCCGTGATCGGCGCGCTGGTGTATCTGGGCGTGACGGCGTGGCCGTTGCCGCAGATGGTGCATTGGGCGGCGGGCGCCGTCGGCACCCGCGTTCCGTGGCCGGCGCACGACATCTGGCTGGGTCTGCTGGTGACGATCATCGTGTGCCTGCCGCTGGGCATGTGGCTGGGGCATCGCAGCATGCGCGCGCTCGCGCGCGTGACGCGCGCGCTGGAAGGCTCGGTGGCGAGCTATCGCGACGGCGATTTCAGCCTGTCCATCACCAACACCCGCAAGGACGAACTGGGTGATCTGGTGCGCATGCACAACGCGCTGGGGCAAACGCTGCGCAAGCAACGCCAGCAATTGACCGAGCGCGAATTGCTGCTGGAAACGGTCGTGCAGAACACGCCGGTGGCGCTGGTGCTGGCCGACGAGCGCCAGCGCGTGACGTATTCCAACATTGCCGCGCGGCATCTGTTCAACGACGGAAAGAGCCTGGCCGGGATGGATTTTTCGGCGCTGCTGGCGAACGCCCCGGAAGCGATGCAGCGTGTCGTGGCGGCCGGCGAGGACACCCTGTTTTCGGTCGAAATGGCGGGCGCCGAGGAAATTTTCCATGTCTCGCAGCGCGCGTTCAGGCTGCAAGGACGCCCGCAGCGGCTGTATCTGTTTCGGCGCATGACGCGTGAGCTGGCGCGACAGGAAGTGGCGGCGTGGAAGCGCGTCATCCGCGTCATCACGCACGAGCTCAACAACTCGCTGGCGCCGATCTCGTCGCTGGCGCACTCCGGCGCCGAGCTGGCGCGGCGCGGCGATCTGGAGCGGCTGGATGGCGTGTTTGCCAGCATTGGCGAGCGTGCGCGGCATTTGCACGGGTTCATCGAGGGCTACGCGCGGTTTGCCAAGCTGCCGGCGCCGCGCAAGCAGGAGGTTGCCTGGCCCGGCTTTCTCGAATCGCTGGCGCGCCATTGCGTGTTTCGGCTGGAAGGCCATCTGCCGACGGCGGCCGGCTGGTTTGATCCGACCCAGATCGAGCAGGTGCTGATCAACCTTGTCAAGAACGCGCATGAATCGGGCAGTGACGGCGATGACGTGACGTTGCGCATCGATCTCCTGGGCAGTCGCTGGCGCGTGGATGTGTGTGATCGCGGCAGTGGCATGAGCGCCAATGTGCTGGCGCAGGCGTTGCTGCCGTTTTATTCGACCAAGCGTGCCGGCACCGGGTTGGGGCTGGCGCTGGCACGTGAAATTGCCGAGGCGCACGGCGGGCGTGTGGCTCTGGCCAACCGTGACGGCGGCGGCTTGCGCGTCAGCCTGTGGCTGCCGGCGCAGGGGCGTGGATAGCGTCGGGGCGGGGCGTGGCGACACGAAATCGCATCGGGTGATTGATTGAATTCGCGTCAGCGGCTAGAATCGCCGGCTCTGCCGTTGTAGCTCAGTTGGTAGAGCAACTGATTCGTAATCAGTAGGTCGCGTGTTCGAATCACGCTAACGGCACCAAATGATCAGGCACCTGCGGAAACGCAGGTGCCTTTTTCATGGGACCGCTTCCATGGGGCCGCGCAAAAGTGGCCGGGGCCTTCCCGCAGGCACAAAAAAGCCGGCGCGGGGCCGGCTTTTTGCGTTGCGCAATGCAGCGCGTCTTCAGCGCTGGCGCGCCTTGAAGCGAGGGTTCGACTTGCAGATCACGAACACCTTGCCGCGACGGCGCACGACCTTGCAGTCGCGATGACGCTGCTTGGCAGACTTGAGCGAGGAAAGCACCTTCACGGCCGACTCCTGGAAAATGAACAAATTGACGCTAACAAGCGCGCAATTGTAACAGCGGATGGCTGGCCAATGCAAAGGCGGGGGTACACGCCGATTCAGGCGCGGGTGGCCTGGCGTGGGCCTTGTCGCGCCCGCACGGTGCAAACGGCATGCTAGCATGCCATTTTCTTTCATATGGACGTCCATTCATGCGCGTGGATACCAAGCTCCCCAAGGTAGGCACCACCATTTTCAGCGTGATGAGCCAGCTGGCGGTCGAGCACAAGGCGGTCAATCTGGGCCAGGGTTTTCCCGACTACGAGCCGCCGCAGGCGTTGCGCGACGCGCTCACGCAGGCCATGAACGAGGGCCAGAACCAGTACGCGCCGGGCATCGGCATGGCGTCGCTGCGCGAGGCCATCGCGCGCAAGACCGAGCGCCTGTTCGGCTGCAAGGTCAGCGCCGACACCGAGATCACGGTTACCTCCGGCGCCACCGAGGCGGTGTTTGCCGCCATTGCCGCCGTCGTGCGCGCCGGCGACGAGGTGATCGTGTTCGACCCGGCCTACGACTGCTACGAACCGGCGATCGACCTGCAGGGCGCGCGGGCCGTGCACGTGCCGCTGGACGTGCCCAGTTTCCACGTCGACTGGCAGCGCGTGCGCGATGCCGTCACGCCGCGCACGCGCCTGATCATCGTCAACACGCCGCACAACCCCAGCGGCGCGATATTCGCGGCGGACGATCTCGACCAGCTGGCCGAAATCGTCCGCGACACCGACATCATGGTGCTGTCCGACGAGGTGTATCAGCACATCGTCTACGACGGCGCGCAGCACCAGAGCGTGTTGCGCCACGCCGAGCTTGCCGCGCGCAGCTTCGTGGTCAACTCGTTCGGCAAGACGTGGCATTGCACCGGCTGGAAAGTGGGCTACTGCATCGCGCCGAAGGCGCTGACCGGCGAATTTCGCAAGGTGCACCAGTATTTGACGTTCTGCACGTTCCGCCCGGCGCAGGTGGCGCTGGCCAAGGTGCTGGACGAGTGCCCGGAGCATTACCTGGGCCTGTCGGCGTTTTATCAGGCCAAGCGCGACGGATTTCGCGCCTTGCTGGCCGGCTCGAAGCTGAAGCTGCTGGACGTCGAGGGCGGCTATTTCCAGCTGGTCGACTATTCGGCCATCCGCGACGAGGACGACATCAATTTCAGCCAGTGGCTGGTGCGCGAGGCCGGCGTGGCCGGCATTCCGCTGTCGCCGTTTTACGAAACGCCGCCGGCCACGCGCCTGCTGCGCCTGTGTTTTGCCAAGTCCGACGCCACCATCCAGGCCGGCGCCGAACGCCTGTGCCGTTTGTGAGGCGATCATGCACAACTTGCGGGTTTCATTGGTTCAAGGCGCGACGCGCTGGCACGATCCGGCCGGCAACCGCGCGTATTACGGCAGCCTGATCGAGCCTTTGGCCGGCCAGACCGACCTGGTGGTGCTGCCGGAAACCTTCACCAGCGGGTTTTCCAACGAGGCCATTGCGCAGGCCGAAGGCATGGATGGCCCGACGGTTGCCTGGCTGCGCGAGATGGCAAAAAAACTGGATGCCGCCGTGGTCGGCTCGGTGCAATTGCGTGACACGGGGGCGTCCGGCGAGGGCGTCTACAACCGCCTGCTGTTTGCCACTCCGGACGGCGAACTGTACCGCTACGACAAGCGGCATTTGTTCCGCTACGCCGACGAGCACAAGCGCTACGCGGCCGGCGGCAAGCGCGTGGTGGTGATGTGGCGCGGCTGGCGCATCGCCGCGACGGTCTGCTACGACCTGCGTTTTCCGGTGTGGCTGCGCAACCATGCCGACGACGGCGCCGAGCTGGGCATGGAATACGACCTTTTGCTGTGCGTGGCCAACTGGCCGACGCCGCGTCGCTTTGCCTGGCGCACGTTGCTGCGTGCACGCGCGATCGAAAACCTGGCTTGCGTGGTTGGTGTCAACCGGGTCGGCGTGGACGGCAATGACAACCCGTATGCCGGCGACAGCGCCGCGCTGGGGCCGCTGGGCGAAACGCTGGTCGATCTGGGCGCGCAGGAGCAGGTGGTGACGGTGACGCTGGACGCCCGCGCACTGCAGGCTCACCGCGAGCATTTTCCCGCGTGGATGGACGCCGACGCGTTTACGCTGGAGCGGTGAGTTGCAAGTTGCAGAACTTGTTGTGTGGTGCGGGAACCGATGCTTTTGTGGGAGCCCGCCCGCGGGCGAAAAGACCTGGCGCTGGATTGACATCAGGCCATCGCGCGCGGGCGCGCTCCTACACCGCAAAACGCCGCGATGCCCCGTAGGAGCCCGCCTGCGGGCGAAGGGATCTTGCTCCAAACCACCATCTGTAATGGTCTAATGATTTGGGACACCCAGTTAGGATCACACTGACCCAGCGAGGTGAACCATGCCGTACAAGAAAGTTTCCGAAGCCGTCAAAAGCGAAGCCGTGCACCAGGTGGTCCACGAGCACCAGTCCGTACCCC
>DASVGR010000045.1:0-14683 GCA_036379395.1 Rhodanobacteraceae bacterium
CACCACGTTGGCGATCAACAGGGCGCGGGTGACGGGCGGCAGGTCGTAGAGCATGGGTTTCGGAGTGGTCGGCGAGCGGCCAAGGGTAGCGGCACAGACGCCCGCCGTCAGGTACGACGGCGCGACCGCTACAGCCGCTTCAGGAACACCGCCTGCCGTTTCTTCTCGACGTAGCCCTCGCGCAGGTAGAAGCGGTGCGCGCGTTCGCGCAGCACGTTCGAGCGAACGCGGATACCGGAGAATCCGTGTTGCCGCGCCCACGCCTCGATCGCGGCGAGCAGCGCCGCACCGGCGCCCGACCCGCGCGCGTTTTCCGCCACCACCAGCGCGGTCAGCTCGACGAACGGATCGGCAATCAACAAGCAGCGCGGTTCCGCATTCGCGAAACCGCACACCCCGCCCCGTGCATCGATCGCAACCAGTACCACGTCCGTGGCGTGCGCGCCGATGGCTTCGAGCCGTCGCACGATCGTCTCCGCATCGGCGGGATAACCAAGCTGGCCCGACAGCACGGCCAGCACCCCGGCATCGGCCACGCTGGCGGCGCGGATGCGAATCACCGAATCGAAACCTGGCGGGCCGGCATCGAGTGCCGAGGCTTTCAAACCCTCCCCTTCAAGGGGAGGGTTGGGTGGGGATGGGTTCTTCATCGGGCCAGTGCCTTCAACCCCACCCCCATCCCGACCTTCCTCCCGAGGGGGAAGGCGACAAACTCGAGCACGCCGAATCCCATCGACATGCGAGCCATTACGTCAATCCCTGCGCGCTCGCCTGCGCATGCGCCGCGACCACACTCGCCACTACTTGCGAAACCTTCTTGCCGGTCGGGATGTGCAGGAACTCGTTGGGGCCGTGCGCGTTGGAATGCGGCCCCAGCACGCCGGTGATCAGGAACTGCGCGCGCGGGAACTTCTCGCCCAGCATGCCCATGAACGGGATGCTGCCGCCCTCCCCCATGTACGCGGCGGGTTGCCCGAAGGCATCCTGCGAGGCCTGGTCCACCGCGGTGTTCAGCCATTCGGAAAGCCGCGGCGCGTTCCAGCCGCTGCCGTCCTTCTCCAGCTTGAACGTCACCTTGGCACCGTTCGGCGGGTCGGCTTCCAGCAACTTCTTGACGAGCTCTCCGGCCTTGGCGCCGTTGGCCGTCGGCGGCACCCTGAGGCTGAGCTTCAAGGCGGTGGACGGGCGCAACACGTTGCCCGCGCTTTCCAGCGACGGCAGGCCGTCGGCGCCGGTGACGGCGAGTTGCGGGCGCCAAGTGCGGTTGAGGATCAGCTCGACGCGATCCTCGCTGACCGGCCGCATGCCGTCGGCCCACGGGAACTTGCTGTAAACCTCGTCGCCGAGAATCTGCGCGCACTGCTTCGCCTGCTCGACGCGCTCGGCGGGAACATCGACGTAAAGCTCCTTCGGGATGATGGTGCCCGTGGCTGGGTCTTCCAGCCGCGACAGCAGTTGGCGAATGATGCGGAAACTGTCCGGCACCACGCCCGAAGCATCGCCCGAATGCACGCCCTCGGTCAGCACCTCGACCTTGAGCTCGCCGCCGGTCATGCCACGCAGCGACGTGGTCAACCACAATTGCTCGTAATTGGCGCAGCCGGAATCCAGGCACACCACCAGCGATGGCTGGCCGATGCGCGGCGCCAGATGATCGACGTAATGCGGCAAGTCGGGGCTGCCCGATTCTTCGCAGGCTTCGATCATGATCACGCAGCGCGCATGCGGCACGCCCTGCTCATGCAGTGCCAGCAGGGACGTGACCGAACCGAAGATGGCGTAACCGTCATCGGCGCCGCCGCGGCCGTACAGGCGATCGCCCTCGATGACCGGCTTCCACGGGCCGAGATCCTCACGCCAGCCGACCATTTCCGGCTGTTTGTCCAGATGGCCGTACAGCACCACGGTATCGTCGATCTGCCCCGGCACCTCAATGAAGATCAGCGGCGTGCGGCCTTCCAGGCGCACCACTTCCAGCGTGGCGCCGGGCAGTTGCGCCAGCTTCGGCTTGGCCCAGTTGACCATCAGCTCGACGGCCTGGTCCATGTAGCCGTGCGCGATCCAGTCGGCGTCGTAGGCCGGCGACTTGTTGGGAATCTTGATGTATTCGACCAGCTGCGGAACGATTTCTTGATCCCACAGGTTCGCGACGAAGGACTGAATGCGGGCGTTGTCCATGGGTGCCTCGTCTTGTTATGAAAAAAAGCCATTCTAGCAGGCGCCGCGGCGCATCCCCTGCCTTGCGTCGGCCTTGACGCACATTGCGCGGGCCGCTTGCCCCACGTTCGCGCGTACATCATGCCGGCTGCCCGAATCCCCCGTTCTTTCGAGACTGGCGACGCGGTGCCTTGCCGCGCCCATTCATCCATCCAGGGAGAAAACCATGATTCGCAAGCTTGCCGTTCTCGCCGCCGTCGTCGCCTTGAGCCTGCCCGCGCTGGCGCTGGCGGCCACGCCAGTCAACGTCAACAAGGCCGATGCGGCCACCATCGCCAAGGCGCTGGACGGCGTCGGTCTGGCCAAGGCCAACGCCATCGTCGCCTACCGCAAGGCACATGGCCCGTTCAAAAGCGTGGACGAACTCACGCAGGTCAAGGGCATCGGCAAGGCCACGCTGGCGCACAACAAGGGCGACATCCGCCTGACCGGCGCACCGGCCGCCGGCGCCCATCCCGCGCACAAGCACGGCAAGCACTGAAAGCCTGCGTAAAAACGTCGCGGCGACTGGCCCGCTCCGGTCGCCGCACGCGCCGGACCACGGCGGCAAAGGCTGTGTACATGCGCCCTGACGCGATCAACCGGCAGCAGCGGCAACACCGGCCATCGCAAGCATCGCCCCGGTGCCAGTCAGCCACGGTTTATCCTCGCCGCCGGGAGTGGGACAATGCGTCGTTTGCGGGAATCCAGCCTGTCGCCCGGCTTTGCGGGCGGCGTCTTGCGCATCATGTCCGACATACCCGATATCGCCACCCGCCGCCTGCGCCTGACCGCGCTGACGGACCGCCACTTTGATTGTTACGCCGCCATGCTGGCCAATCCGGCCTGCACGCGCTGGGTGGGCGACGGCCGCCCGCTGGACCGCATGAACGCGTGGCGTTCCATGGCCATGCTGCTGGGCCACTGGCACTTGCGCGGCTTCGGCATGTGGGCCGTCGAGCATCTGGAAGATGGCCATTTCATCGGCCGCGTCGGCTTGATGTATCCCGAGGGCTGGCCGGACGTCGCGCTGGGCTGGATGCTCAATCCGGATGACCGCCATCACGGCTACGCCACGGAAGCGGCCGCCGCGTCGCTGAAATTCGCCTGGCACCATTGCCGGCTGCAACGCGTCATCAGTTTGGTCCGCCACGGCAACGAGGATTCGTGCCACGTGGCCGAACGTCTGGGCGGCAAGTGCATCGACGAGCGTGATTTTTGCGGCTCGCCCACCTACGTTTACGCGTACTACGCCCCGAATCACTGACCGATTCTTGCCACAATGGGCCGTCCTTCCCGCCCATGATGCCCATGCCCGTGTTGCAACCCGTTGATTCCACCAGTTTTCGCGCGCAAGCGTGGGCCAACGGTGGCGGCACCACCACCGAACTGGCGGCCGGTCCCGATCGTGACCACTGGGATTGGCGCATTTCGCTGGCGCAGGTAGACGGCGATGGCCCGTTTTCGAGCCTGCCCGGCGTGCGCCGGCAGATCGCGCCGCTGGACGGCCGCTTGCAATTGCAGTTTGCCGACGCCGGCACGCGCATCGTGCATCGGCTGGAGGTGCTGACGTTCGACGGCGGCCAGCCAGTCGATTGCCACCTGCTGGACGGCCCCGGTCGCGATCTCAACCTGATGCTGCGCAACGGCGCCGAAGGCACGCTGGTGCTGCGCCCGCTGGTCGGTTCGATGGTGCTGCTGCCGCAGGCCGGCTGGCGCTGGTTTGCCTACATGATCGGCGGCCACTGCCAGCTGGATGCCGGCGCGCAGCTGCTGTCCCTGGCGACCGGCGAAGCCGCGTGGGTGGAGCCCGAAGCAGGTCGGCGCGTGTTGGTCGAAGGTGGCGGCGAGCTGGCGCTGGTCAAGCTCGCCGCCACCGTGCCGTGACGCCATTCGCGCGCGCCACGGCAAGCCGTTTCGGGCTTACGCCGTCGCCAGCGCGGCAACCGATGAACGACCGCGCGGCGACGTGGCTTGCGCCACCTTGGCCAACGCCCCGATGCGCGCCAGCTTTTGCCACGCCAGAACGATGACGATCAGCTGGGTCAGCACGATCGCACCCAGCATGCCGCCGGCGCCGGCGGCCGTGACATGGATGCGCCACATCACCACCAGCCCGGCCAGCACGTAGCCGATGATGCTGGTGCCGAGGTACAGGCCGAACGCCGCCAGCGGCCGCCGTGCCAGCATGGCGATGCCGCGCCCGAACGCGCGCGTGGCCGAACGCAAACTTTCGTCGGCGGCCACTTGCGCACGGCTGGATTCGGCGATGGCATGCGCGACGACCAGCAACACGACGGTGACAACCCAGGCCACGTGATATCTCCGCTCGGCCGACGATTGCAAAATGGCGCTGTCGGCGTGCGTCGACGCCATCCCGAAGACCACCACGCCGACGATCACGGCGATGGCGTAGGGAATCAGCGACCACAACGCCACGCGCAACATGCGCCAGTACTGCGCCAGGCCGCCATGCATCAATTCACCCAGTCCGGCCGGATGCGACGCGCGCACGGCCGTCACCACCACACCGGCCAGAAACGGCGACAGCAGCAGCGTCACCACCAGCCCGGCCGTCCGCGCGCCGCCGATCGTGGCGCCGGCGTGCTGGATGAGCTGATAGATCGCGTCCCCCATCAGCAACGCGTTGAAATGCTGCGCCAGCGCGCTGGATGCCACCGAATGGTTCAGCAGCGCGCCCAGCGCATCACTTACCGGCCAGGCGGCGATGAACGTCGGCAACGCCATCAGCACGATGAAAATCAGCATCACGCGCCATTGCAGCGCGCTCCACAGGGCTTTCGGCAAGGCGCCCCAACCTACACGAGTGTTGCGGCTCATAGCGTCACCACCACGGTGTAAAGGGTTTTCAGGAAGCTGGCGTAATCGGCCGTCCAGCGATGCGCGGCAGCCGGATTGGCCTTGACCGTGCGGCTGTTGTTGAGCATGTTCGCGTCAAGAAAAATCTTGTGCGCGGGATCCAGCTGCGCCGACACCACCTTGCTGGGCGCATCGAAGTGGAAACGCTCCCAGACGCGGCCGTCGTCCCACTTGACGGTTTTTGTCGTGCCGTCGGCAAACGTCACCTTGAGCGTCTGCGGCAAGATCGCGCCGTCGTGCATCACCGTCACATAGCTGCGGTACGGGTACGGACCGCCGGCCTTGGCATGCGGGTGTTTGGCTTTCCACGCCTTGCGCGCGGCCGCCAGCTGCTTGTCGAGCTGCTTGTCCGTGAGCGTGACGCGCTTGCCGTCCTTGACGTAGCTGCCGGCGCGCGGGGCCAGGCTTTCGGAGTGGATTTCGACCACGCGGTCATCCAGCCGCTGCGTGCCGTAGACCTGCGAGGCGAAAATGGCATCGACCAGCTTGGGCTTGCCCGACACCTGCGCCAGCACGTCGCGCAAATCGGCAGCGCTGGGGTGGCGGAACTTCCAGCGTTCGTAATACGCCTTCATCGCCTTGCCCATCACCTGGTGACCCAGCAGCGCTTCAAGCGTGTGCATGGTCGCCTCGGTGCGCATGTACACCGAGCCGTAGCTCATGTTGGACATGCGGTCCCACGAATTTTCGTCCAGCGAATCGGACGGAAAACCGATGCCCAGCACGCCCATCACCCGTCCCATCACCGGGCCGGGAACGACCGGATCGAAGCCCAGCCAGCGCAGGAACGGCGTGGTCAGGTGCAACGGCTCGTGCTCGTGCGCCAGCATGCGGTCGTCCCAGTAGCGGTTCATGCCCTCGTCGAGCATCGGTTCCTCGAACTCGTTGGAACCCAGGATGCCCATGAAGTAGCCGTGGCCGAATTCGTGGATGGTGACGAAATCGAGCATGTAGCGGCTGGCCGTGTCCGGCTTGACGTCGGTATACGCGTCCGCCGTGAAGAACGTGGGATATTCCATGCCGCCGGCTTCACTGGCGTTGTAGGGCGGCACCACCGCCGTGACGGTCTTGTACGGATACGGCCCCAGCGTGTCCGAAAAATACGTCAACGCACGGGTCGTGGCGTCCAGCACCGGCTGCGCATCCATCTTGTAGGCCGGCGGATAGATCACCGTCACCTTGACCTTGGGGCTGCCCGGCCCGGTCCAGGTGGTCGACTGCACACCGTAATCGGGCGCCGCCACCCAGGCGAAATCTTCCACGTCATGCTGCTTGAAATGCCAGGTCGCCGTGTCGCCACTGACGACCGGCGCCCCCTGCTGCATGCCCACCGCGCCGACGGTGTAGTTTTTCGGCACCGTCATGGTGACGTCGTAATTGCCGTAATCGGCGTAGAACTCGCTGTTCTTGTGAAACTCGTGCACGTTCCAGCGCACCTGCGTGGCACCGCGCTCGCCCGGCAGTTCCAGCACGCCGATCTTGGGGAACCACTGCGCCACCAGATGGAACTTGCCGAACCAGCCGGTACGCTCGACCACGCGCGGCAGGTGGTCGTGGAAAGCGATGTCCAGCGTCATCGTGCCGCCGGCGGGAATGGCCTGCGGCAGGTCGAACTCGACCACGGTGTGGTCACTCTTGGGGCCGCCGTCGGGTTGCACGTAGCGCCAGGCGACTTTCTGTCCGCCCTGGGCAACGCTCTTGAGATCGATGTAGCCCCACTGGCCCTTCTTCAGCTTGGCCGCACCGCGCGACTGGCCGCTGCCGGAAAGCTCGCGCCGCTCGGTGAACCACAGGCTGTCGGGGTTGGAAAACGCGTTCAGATACAGGTGGAAATACACCTTGCTGACCGGCCGCTTGCTGCGGTTGTGCCAAGTCATGCGCTCGGTGGCATCGACCGTGTGCCTGGTCGGATCAAGCGAGGCGTGGATGGTGTAACTCACCACCTCGTCCGACAATGTGGTATCGGACGCCGTACGCGGCCCGCCCCAGGCATCGGGTGCGCTGGCCACCTTGAAGTTGGCGGCATGTGCCGAAACAAACGGAATGGGTGCGGTACTGGCCACGGCCGGTGCCGAAGCCGCCGCGGCTGGCGTGCCCTGGGCACAAGCCAGCGCCGGCAAGGCCAGACTGGCCACAAGCGCAAGCCACGCCCGGCCGATGAAGCGGTTCGTGTGCAACATGACTCCCCTCGCTCGCAACGGACGCCGAATGGCCGGCATCACATCAGCCCAGACTGCACCATCCCGGGGCGCCAAGGCAACCGGCCAGAGGTCATGCATCGCCCCGGCTACCAGCGTGGATCGGGAAAGACTACTGGTGAGCGAAGAGGTCAGGCCACGCCGGCATCTGGCCATCGCGCGCGGGCGCGCTCCCACATCCATTGCTTCACGCCACCACAGGGCTTTGTGGGAGCCCGCCCGCGGGCGAAAGGATCTGGCCATGCACCAGCCATCCGGTTATCGCTCGCGGGTGCGCTGCTGCATCAATCGAAACGGTCATCGCGGGTGTACAGCTTGCCGTCTTCTTCCTTGACCGGAAAACTGGCGATCGGCTCGGTCGGTGGCAGTTGCGTGGCTTGCCCCGTGCGCACGTCGAAGCGGCCGCCGTGGCGCGGGCATTCGATCTCGCAGCCGATCACTTCGCCGCCGGCCAGATCGCCGCCGTCGTGCGTGCAGGTGTCTTCCACGGCATAGAAATTGCCGTCGATGTTGTACACGGCGATCGGCGTGTCACCGTCCCAGACGACCTTGAACTCGCCCGGCAGCAACTCGTTGCGGTCGCCGACTTCGATCCATTCGCTCATGCGTCGATCGTCGCCTTAAGATGTTTTTCCAGCCATGCAAAACGCAGGTCGTCGCGCTTGGGAATGCCGAAACGCGGATCGCCGTACGGGAACGGCGCGTGCTCACCGGTGCGCCGGAAACCGCGCCGTTCGTACCAGGCAATGAGATCGTCGCGCACGTCGATGACGGTCATGCGCAGGTACGCGCAATGCCACGCGTCGCGCGCGATGCGCTCGGCCTCGGCCAGCACGGCCTTGCCCAGCCCGCCGCCTTGCGCCGCCGGGCTGACGGCAAACATGCCGAAGTAGCCATGGCCGTCGCGTTTTTCGATGTGCGCGCACGCCACGATGGCATCACCCTGCGCGGCCACGATGACCTGACTGTCTTGCCGCGCGATGTCGGCGGCGATGCCGTCGGCATCCACACGCTGGCCGTCGAGCAGATCGGCCTCGGTGGTCCAGCCGGCACGGCTGGCATCGCCGCGGTAGGCCGATTGCACCAGTGCCACCAGCGTCGGAATGTCGGCCGCGGTGGCGGTGCGGAAGGTCAGCGTGGCGGGGTCAGTCATGCAGGTTCCTAGGCCAGCAGTTTGCGTACCTTGTTGACCGCCTCGACGAAGCGGTCGATTTCGTCGCGCGTATTGTAGAAGGCCAGCGAGGCGCGCACGGTGGCCGGCACGTTGTAGAACTGCATCAGCGGATGCGCGCAGTGGTGGCCCGAACGCACGGCCACGCCTTCCAGGTCGAGCATGGTGGCCAGATCGTGCGCGTGCACACCGTCGATGAGAAACGAGAACACCGGCGCCTTGTCCGGCGCGTTGCCGTACACGTGCAGGCCCGGAACACCATCCAACGCCTTGTGCATGTAGGCGGCCAGCGCCTGCTCGGTGGCGGCGATGCGCTCCATGCCCAGGCCGTCCAAATAATCGATGGCGGCGGCCAGGCCGACGAAGCCGGCGATGTTCGGCGTGCCGGCTTCGAACTTGTGCGGCGCGTCGACGAACGTGGTGCCGGTGAATTTCACCTCGCGGATCATGTCGCCGCCGCCGAAAAACGGCGGCATGGCGTCCAGATGCTCGCGTCGCGCCCACAACGCGCCGGTGCCGGTCGGTCCCAGCATCTTGTGGCCGGTGACGACGTAGAAATCGCAGCCCAGCGACTTGACGTCCAGCGGCAGATGCGGCGCCGCCTGCGAACCGTCGACCAAGAGCGGAATGCCACGCTTGCGGCACTCGCGCGCGATTTCGCGCACCGGGTTGATGGTGCCCAGCACGTTGGACACGTGCGTTACGCAGGCCAGCTTCACTTCCGGCGTCAGGCGCTTGATGTATTCCTCGACAATCAGCTCGCCCGACTGCGTGATCGGCGCGGCCTTGAGCGTGGCGCCCGAACGCTCGCACACCAGCTGCCACGGCACGATGTTGGCGTGGTGCTCCATCTGCGTGGTCAGGATGCTCAGGCCGGGTTTGAGGATCGGCAAGGCAAAGCTGTAGGCGACCAGATTGGTGGCCTGCGTGGTGCCGGAGGTGAGCACCACTTCGTCACGCGAGTTGGCGCCGATGAACGCGGCCAACTTGTCGCGCGCGCCTTCATACGCCGTCGTCGCCTCGTCGCCCAGCTGATGCACGGCGCGCGCCACGTTGGCGTTGGAATGCTCGAAGAAATGGCTGACCGCGTCGATCACCGCCTGCGGTTTTTGCGCGGTGTTGGCGTTGTCGAAGTAGATCAGCGGCTTGTCGTGCACCTGGCGCGTCAGGATGGGAAAATCCGGCCGCACCCGGGCCGGATCAAGCAGCTCGACAGCCGGATTCACGCGCGCGTTCATGCGGCCTCTCCGGCTTGCGGCAAATGGCTGGCCATGAGCGCGTCCAGGTGTTCACGCAAGGCTTTGTTGTCCACGCCGGCCAGACCCGCGCGGCAGAACGCGACGGTCAAGAGGCTGCGCGCCTGCTCGACCGGAATGCCGCGCGAACGCAGGTAGAACAACGCCTGTTCGTCCAGCTGGCCGACCGTCGCGCCATGCACGGCCATCACTTCGTCGGCATAGATTTCCAGCACCGGCTGGGTGTCGATTTCGGCATTCGGCGACAACAGCAGGTTCTTGTTGTTGAGGTCGGCATCGGCGCCATCGGCGCCCGGCGCGACGATGATCTGGCCGTGAAACACGCCGCGCCCGCGCTCGTCGGCCACGCCGCGCCACAGCGAGTGGCTGGTGGTGTTGAGCGCGTCGTGGCGGATGTCGATGTGGGTATCCAAGTGCTGGCGCTTGCGCGGCAGAAACACGCCGTGCGTGTCCAGTCGGGCGCCGTCGCCGCGCAGTTCGACGGCCAACTGATGGCGCGCCAGCGAACCGCCCAGCTCAACGCCGCTGAAGTTGCATTGCGCGCGTGCGTCCAGATGCAGATCGGTACGCCGGATCAGCGTGGCGTCGGCCGCGGCGTCCTGCAGTTGCAGCCAGTCGAGTTTGGCATCGGCGCGCAGCACGATGTCGGAAACCAGCGTGCCGAGGTTGGCGTTGTTGTCCGCGCCGGCATGGTGCTCGACCAGCTTGAGGCTGGCGCCTTCACCCAGCTCGATGATGTGGCGCGCATGCCAGGCCAGCGCATCCGGCGCGCTCGCGCCCGCATGCACGACGTGCAGCGGCTTGCCGACCACGCAGCCGGCCGCCACCCGCAACACCACGCCGTCGGCGGCCAATGCCGCGTTGAGGCGCGCGAACACGTCGCCGGTGGATTGCCAGTCGCGCGCGAGGAAGAAGCGCAGCGATTCGGCATCCCCGGACAAGGCTTGCGACAGCGGCGTCAGACTGACGCCGGCCGGCAAACCATCCAGCACGGACAGATCGGCGCGATACGCACCATTGACGAATACCAGCCGCGGCCCGTCCACGCCCGGCAAGGCCAGCGCATCGACATCGACCGTGCGCGTGGCCGCCTGTGCGTCGCCCTGCACGTACTGGCGGCGCGACAGTGCACGCAGCGCCGTGTATTTCCATTCTTCGACGTGCGTGTCCGGCAGGCCGTCGCGCACGAATGCCTCCAATTGCTCGCGGCGCGCCTTGGCCAGCCACGTCTGGTCGGCGCCGGGCAGCGACGGCAGCAGGGTCGCGGCGCTGTCGGCGGCAGCCTGGACAAACGGCACCGTGCTCATTGCGCCGCTCCTTCGGCCGCCATGCGCTCCGTGATCCAGCCGTAGCCTTTTTCTTCCAGCTTCAGGGCCAGCGTCTTGTCGCCGTTTTCGACGATGCGACCGTCGGCCAGCACGTGCACGAAATCCGGCTCGATGTAGTCGAGCAGGCGCTGGTAATGGGTGATGACGAGGAACGAACGCTGCGGCGAACGCAACGCATTGACGCCGCCGGACACCTGCTTGAGCGCATCGATGTCCAGGCCCGAATCGGTTTCGTCAAGGATGGCCAGACGCGGTTCCAGCACGGCCATCTGGAAGATTTCGTTGCGCTTTTTTTCGCCGCCGGAAAAGCCTTCATTGACGGCGCGGTTCAAGAGCTCGGGCGACAAGTCCATGATCTTGAGCTTTTCGCGCACCAGCTTCAGATAGGTCATGGCATCCAGCTCTTTTTCGCCACGCGCCTTGCGCTGCGCGTTGAGCGCGGTACGCAAAAAGTAGGTGTTGTTGACGCCGGGAATCTCCACCGGATATTGCAACGCCAGGAACACGCCGGCCGCGGCCCGCGCTTCCGGTGCCAGCGCCAGCAGGTCCTGCCCGTCCAGCGTGACCGAACCCTCGGTCACTTCGTAGCCGTCGCGGCCGGACAACACATTGCCCAGCGTCGACTTGCCGGCGCCGTTGGGCCCCATGATGGCGTGCACTTCGCCGGGATTGACGGTCAGCGACAGGCCCTTGAGGATTTCCTTGCCTTCCACGCGGGCGTGCAGGTTCTCGATTTTCAGCAACATGGTTGGTTTTCCACTGTGCAGCAGATGTTGTAGGGCACATGCGCGACTTCACTTCGTCGTGCACGCACCTGTAAATTCAGGCAAGCAACCATCCATGGTGGGTATTGCCGGCCCGCGCATCCATGCGCGGTCGTTCGTCGGCAGGCCATGCCACCGGCATGGCCTGAAAGCCCCGCCTCACCCAATGGCGCCTTCCAGCGACACTTCCATCAGGCGCTTGGCCTCGACGGCAAATTCCATCGGCAATTCCTTGAAGACTTCCTTGCAGAAGCCGTTGACGATCATCGACACGGCGTCTTCCTCGCCAATGCCGCGCGAACGGCAATAGAACAGCTGCTCGTCGGAAATCTTGGACGTGCTGGCCTCGTGCTCGACGTTGGCGCTGGGGTCCTTGACCTCCAGATACGGGAACGTGTGCGAGCCGCATTTCTTGCCGATCAGCAGGCTGTCGCACTGAGTGTAGTTGCGCGCGTTGGCAGCGCCCTTTTCCACCTTGACCAGGCCGCGATAGCTGTTCTGGCTGTGGCCGGCACTGATGCCGCGCGAGATGATGCGCGAGCTCGTGTTCTTGCCCACGTGGACCATCTTGGTGCCGGTGTCAGCCTGCTGGTAATGATGCGTCAGGGCCACCGAATGGAACTCGCCCCGGGAACGGTCGCCGCGCAGGATCACGCTGGGGTATTTCCAGGTGATGGCCGAACCGGTCTCGACCTGCGTCCACACGATCTGCGAATCCGGCCCGCGGCACTCGCCGCGCTTGGTGACGAGGTTGTACACGCCGCCCTTGCCGTTCTCGTCGCCCGGATACCAGTTCTGCACGGTCGAATACTTGATCTTGGCGCGGTCCAGCGCGACCAGCTCGACCACCGCCGCATGCAGCTGGTTCTCGTCGCGCATCGGCGCCGTGCAGCCTTCGAGGTAGCTCACCACCGCGTCTTCCTCGGCGATGATCAGCGTGCGCTCGAACTGGCCGGTGTGGCCGGCGTTGATGCGGAAGTACGTGGACAGTTCCATCGGGCAGCGCACGCCCTTGGGGATGAACACGAACGAGCCGTCGGAAAACACGGCCGAGTTCAGCGTGGCAAAGAAATTGTCGCCCTGCGGCACCACCGAGCCCAGGTATTGGCGCACGATGTCGGGATGGGTCTTGATGGCGTGGCTCATCGAACAGAAGATCACGCCGACCTTGGCCAGCTGGTCCTGCGCCGTGGTCGCCACGGACACCGAATCGAACACGGCATCGACGGCCACGCCGGCCAGCTTGTTGCGCTCGTGCAGCGGCACGCCCAGCTTGTCATAGGTTTCGAGGATCTTCGGGTCGATCTCGTCCAGCGATTTCGGCTTGTTCTTGGGCGCCGAGTAATAGCTGATCGCCTGCAGATCCACCGGCGGCAGGTGCACGTGCGCCCAGTTTGGCTGCCGCATCGACTTGAGCCGCTCGAAAGCCTCCAGGCGCCACGCCAGCATCCACTCGGGCTCTTCCTTGATCTTGGAAAGCTGGCGGATGATGTCCTCATTGAGGCCCGGCGGCAGGCTGGTGGTTTCAATGTCGGTGACAAAGCCGGCCTCGTACTTGCGAGCCAGCGCATCGGCTACTTCGACGTTGTCGCGCAACGCCGCATTGGTGTCGACGGTCTCGGGAGTCATGTCGTTCATTTCACACGGTTATCCATGCATGAGTGGGCGCGGCGCAGGCTCGTCCACGGGTTGCAACATGTCGGCCAGGCTCACGGCGCGCAACGCCATGCCCACGGCCTGATTGATCCGGCGCCAGTTGCCGCGCACGCTGCAATGCGCCTCGCGCGCGCACTGGCCGGCCGCGACGGCACATTCCGTCATGCCCAGCGGGCCTTCCATCGCCTCGATGATTTGCGCCAGCGTGATGTCCTTGGCCGCGCGCGCCAGACGATAGCCGCCGTTGACGCCACGGAAAGATTCGACCAGTTGCGCGTGGCTCAGCTGCTTGAGCAGCTTGCTGACCGTGGGCAACTCCAATTGCGTGCACTCCGCGATCTGCACCGTGCTGAGCACGTCGTGCGGGGTCTCGGCGAGGCAGGTCATGACGACCGTGGCGTAATCGGTAAGGCGGCTGATGCGGAGCATGGGGTCGGGTCGGATCGCGTTTAATGCGTACCGGAATGGTACTCTTTAGCTCTGCATGGCGTCAAACGAAAAACGCCGCGGATCGCTCCGCGGCGTCATGACTTTTCGTGCCTGTGGCCTGCGCTCAGATGGCCTTGACGCCGCCGGACTTGCGCACAATCAGCATGGCCAATTCCAGCGACTGCTCGTAGTTGAGGCGCGGATCGACATGCGTCTTGTAGGCGCGCTTGAGATCGGCCTCGGCCAGACCACGCGCACCGCCGAGACATTCGGTCACGTCTTCGCCGGTCAACTCCAGATGCACGCCGCCCAGGCGCGTGCCGGCCGCCGCGTGCAGGTCGAACGCCTGCTCCAGCTCGCTGCGGATGTTGGCGAAACGCCGCGTCTTGTAGCCGTTGGACGTGGTCTCGGTGTTGCCGTGCATCGGATCGCACACCCACAGCACGCGCCGACCCGAAGCCTTGACGGCCTTGAGCAGCGTCGGCAGCTCGTTGGCGATCTTGTCCGCGCCCATGCGGTGCACCAGCGTCAGACGGCCCGGCTCATCGTGCGGATTGAGCGTTTCGATCAAGCGCAGCAGCTCGTCCGGCGCAAAGCCCGGGCCAACCTTGACCGCGATCGGGTTGCGGATGCCGCGGCAATATTCGACATGCGCGCCGTCCAGCGCAGCCGTGCGCTTGCCGATCCACGGAAAATGCGTGGCCAGGTTGAACCAGCCCCACTGGCGCGGCACGCGGCGCGTCTGCGCCTGTTCGTAATGCAGCAGCAGTGCTTCGTGCGAGGTGAAAAAATCCACCCGCGACAG